>JBEKNM010000686.1:0-3019 GCA_049522835.1 Mycobacterium sp. | reverse complement strand
CCATCGGTGGCCGCTGAATTCGCCTCCAGACCGCAGGTTTTCAGTGTCAACATCACGACAGGCAACGACAACATCTACGCCTTGCTGGTGGCTGCCAATCAACCCCTGCTATCCGAGCTGATCGTGGACGTGCTTCCCTCCGTCACGGGAACACTCCGAGTACAATCCGCGCTGATCACCGACTTGTTCAGCGGAACCCGCTGGCGGCTAGGTGGTCTCAATTCAAGCCAGGTGCGTGCGGTAACCCCCGGGCCAAACACAAACGCACTCACACACGAGTTCGACGAGTTCGACCGCGAGTTGTTCTTCGCGCTGCAACGTGACGGGCGGCTCAGCTGCCGGGACCTGGCGGCGGCCGTTGGCGAATCGGAGTCGATGGTGCGTCGCCGCATCGGCCTTTTGACCCGGTCGGGATTGCTGGCATTCCGGACTGATTTCGCTCGCGTGGAAGCGGGCTGGCTCACCGGCGTCGCGCTCAAGCTACGGGTCAGCGGGTCACCGCTCGCCGCGGTGGGACGCGCACTGGTCCAGTACCCCGAGACTCGGTTCTGTGTTGCGACCGTAGGCGCCGGTGCGGCAAACCTTTTCGTCACCATGCAGCTGCACAAGCTGTCATCTCTCGACGCGGTGATTTCGCGGTTGATCGCCGAACACCCAGGGGTGACAGTGCTGGACACACGCGTCGTGCTGCGCTCGGTCAAGTCCTGGGGGCGGCTACTGGGACCCGACGGTCGCGCCGCTGAGATAGTGCCCGTCGACCTGTGGAGCGCCGCAAAGACTTAACGAGCTACCGGTGGGAACCGGAGCGCGTCACCGGACCAAGTTCACAGCGTGATCGATTTCGGTCGCGAATGGTCTCGTCACGCTTGCTCGATGGCGCCTGATGCCTCGGAAGCGCCCTGGCCAGCGCAGCGGGAGCGGGAAAACATCGTCGGCCACGTGCCTTTGGCTGACTTCGAGTTTACGCGAGTTGGTGGAGTTGGTGATGGCCGAGGTACCCCTCGGGACCTCGGCCGTGCCACGCGTGTGGTCGCTGATCAACAGGTCACCCCAGCCGACTTGGTGAACAGCTCACCCCACTCGCGACGAGCCGCCGACTGCGCATCGACGAAGCTCGGTGTCTTCTCACCATCGCCCGCCAGGTGGACCAGCGCCCACGCTATCGCGAACACGGGCACCTTGTGACGTATTGCCGCGCTCTGCAATTCGTCGAGTGCAGTGTCTGAAGGGCATCGGCGCAGGCCGATGAGAATGCCCCGCGCGGTGTCGAGGATGCGACCAGAGTGCGGGCCACAAGTAGTCTGGGCGGGAGCCCAGTTCGCCATCATCGTGTGAATACCTCCTGTGGCGCCTTCACGAAACCGCTACCCACATAGCGGACGAGGAATCCATGCGGTACGCATCGTCGCGACTATGATCCCCTCAATGGCGCCCTGTGCCATGATTTGCGGATCGAACCCGTTGTGCCAGACCGCCGCCCACATCGATATGTGCTTGTGATCGTGTCGATACCGATCGGATGCCGACTGGATCGGCCGTTTTGGCCACGTAACCACGAGTCGCAGCGGTGTTTTGGGCCCGGCGAGACGCGGGGACGCTGGATCAGCTGGCCATCATTTGGAGACCCGATTGGCTCACAGTATGGCTCTGCGGTCCTTTGCCCGTGCGATGTCGTCCCAGTCGACGTCGAGCTCGAGCAGAATCTCCTCGGTGTGCTGGCCATGTTGCGGCGCACGCGCGGGAGCCGGCGGCGTCTCGTTGAATTGCACGGGCGCAGCGACAATCCGGTACTTCTCACCATAATCGTCGACGTTCGTCACCACGTACCCGTTGGGTTCGACTTGCGGGTCATTGAGCGTCTCGCGTGGCGTCGCCAGGGTGCCCCACACGCCCGGCTCGTCTTCGAGCACCTTCTGCCAGTGCGCGAGGTCATGGCTGGCAAATGCATTTGCGACGATCTCGGGGGCTGCAAGAAGACGAGCTGAATCCACCTACCGTCTTTGGTCATGTACCGGTTTACCAGGGGATTGATGTCCATTCCCGGTGGTGCGCCCGGAATTCCGTCGATGTCGAAGAAATCGGCTGCCGAAATCGACGGCGCAATCGCCCACATCGCCTGGGCCAGCAATGAGGAGTCGACGATGGTCGGCTAGCCGGTTTTTTCCCGATGGAAAAGCGCAGCGCATACCCCGCCAGCCAGAGTCGCCCCGCCCTGCAGGTCGCCGAATGCCGGGCCCTGGACAGCCGGAGCTTCCGCTCCGAACGGCGTCAGCGTGTACGCGACCCCGCCACGCGCCAGGTAGGTAGCAGCGTCGAAACCGCCGCGATCGCGATCCGGTCCGCGCACCCCCAGCCCGGTGCCACGCGCGATGATGATCCTGGGATTAAACGAGCGGACGTCATCGACGGTGAGCCGGGCGCGCTCGAGCGCGGCGGGCAGCCAATTGGTCAGGAATACGTCCGCACTGGCCAGCAGGCGGCCGAACAGGCCCCGACCCGTCTCGGATTTGACGTCAGTGGCGATGCTGCGCTTGCCGCGGTTGCCCAACTCGAGGATGAAGTCGGCGTCTGGGCGGGCCGCCTCACGGGTGAAACCGCCAACAACCAACGCGCGTCCGGGATCACCCGAAGCGACGCCTTCGACCTTGATCACATCGGCGCCCCAGTCCGATAAGACCGCACCGGCCGACGGTACGTACGTCCACGATGCCAACTCGACAACTCGGACACCTTGGAGGACACCCCCGAGCACGCCTGACATCGCCAACCCCCTCGTTCGCGGTCTTTCTTGCTATTTTAGATATTCTAGCTACCGTAGGGGATATTGATAGCCCGGCTGCAGCCACGCGCAGTTTTGGTGGTGGCATTTCCTGGGAGATACGCGATGGAGCCGACCATTGGTGCGATCCCGATCAGCGAGGGGTGCCCGCGTGGCTGATCGCTGCGCAGGCCAGTGGCCGGCAGACTCATTCCGGCTTCACGGACACCTCACAGGATGCCTCGACGGTGTTCGCAGCCA
>JBEKNM010000685.1:0-2837 GCA_049522835.1 Mycobacterium sp. | reverse complement strand
TCTGGACGAACTGGAAAGTGGCCAGCTGTCGCCATATCCGATCGCGCGCAAGCTGTTCAGCCAGTTCGGCCTCGATGTGATGGCCGCCGAATCGGTGAAGAAGATGCTCGACCGGGAGCGTGCGGGGGGCGCCCAGAACCAGGAAAAGCCAGACAGCTCAGACGATTCGGGCGGCATGGGCGCTCAGGCTTCGATGGTCGCGGTGCTGGTGTCCGAGGTTGCCAGGGTCAGCATCGGGCTGCTGAGCACGGTCGGCGTCAGCCTCGGCCTGGGCGCGACGACCATCATGAGCCGCGGCACGCTGGCGCAGAAGGAACGCTGGTTGCCCGAGCTGATGACTCTGGAAAAGATCGCGGCTTGGGCGATCACGGAGCCAGACTCCGGCTCAGATGCGTTCGGCGGCATGAAGACCCACGTCAAACGCGACGGTAACGACTACATCCTCAACGGGCAGAAGACGTTCATCACCAACGGGCCCTTCGCCGATGTGCTGGTGGTTTACGCCAAACTCGACGACGAAGACCCCTCCGTGGACCGGCGGAATCGCCCAGTGCTCGTCTTCGTGCTCGATGCGGGAATGCCGGGCCTGACCCAAGGCAAGCCGTTCAAGAAGATGGGCATGATGTCCTCTCCGACCGGCGAATTGTTCTTCGACAATGTGCGGCTGACCCCGGACCGCCTGCTCGGCGAGAACGAGCAACACAACGACGGGGATGGTCGCGAAAGCGCCCGCGCCAATTTCGCCGCTGAACGCCTGGGAGTCGCGCTGATGTCGCTGGGCATCATCGACGAATGCCACCGGCTGTGTGTGGATTACGCAAAGACCCGCACCCTGTGGGGCAAGAGCATCGGGCAGCTGCAACTGATCCAGCTCAAGCTGGCCAAGATGGAAATCGCTCGGATGAACGTCCAGAACATGGTGTTTGCAACCCTCGAGCGCCAAAAAGCCGGGAAGAATCCGACGCTGGCCGAGGCCTCGGCGATCAAGCTCTACTCGTCGGAGGCTGCCACCGAGGTTGCGATGGAGGCCGTGCAGCTGTTCGGCGGCAACGGCTATATGGCCGAGTACCGGGTAGAGCAGCTGGCGCGGGACGCGAAGTCACTGATGATCTACGCCGGCAGCAACGAGGTTCAGGTGACCCACATCGCCAAAGGGCTGCTGGCCGACTGAGCGTTTGGTCAGGCCACCGCAATGGGGCCGTTCGCGGAATGGTTCGCGGGCGCAGCCACGTTCAGTGGTCGTGGCGCTGCGAGAGTCGGCGCGCGGCCGGCGCTCTCGGCTAGTGGACCACGAAACCGCCCGGCGGCGGGAATGCCTGAAAGCGGTTGGTGACGTGTGGGCGGCACTTATCCAGATCGGTCTGGGCTTGGAGTTGTTCAAGCAGTACCTCGACATCTACCTGCGCGAGCTTCGCAGGGCTGTCGGCCTCGCCGGCCAGAGCGGCGAGGCATTCGAGGATGTCGGGGATGAGCACGTACACCTTGATTTCGGCGCCGAGCGCGAGCGCGTCGCGAGCGTCGCGCCCAGCCTGTTTTGGGTCACCCGCCGCGATTGCCACACGGGCGCGAATCGTCACCCCGACCGCGGCGTGCGCCCGGGCGCTCGCCGACAAGGCCATGCTTGATGCGTTCCTGGGCATGGACAGTATCGGTCAGGTCCAACAAGCGCTGGCGATCGCGCGCGAACCTCGACGAGCCAGCCCTGCTGGCCCGGACATTAACCACTTACGGCTTCATCGCCGGCGAAAGCTACGACGCCGGGGCGGCCCGAGCGTGCTTCGCCGAGGCGATCGGCCTGTCAGCCAGATCCTCGCCCTCGAGGTGCTGAGCGCGCGGACCGCGGGTGACCCGCTCGGGTGCCCGCCTCTTTGGCGCAGCACAGGCTATCCGGCAGCGTATCGGCGCCGGGCGGTTCAAGATCTATGACGCCGGTCACGAAGCCTCGCTGGCGGCGCTCCGAGATGCCATCGGTGCGAAGGACTTTGAATGCGCGTGGGCCGAGGGCGCAGGCCTGATGCCGCAATACAGCACTGGAGTGCCCGCAGCGGCGCCACTGCAACAGCAGGAGTTGCCGGGCCTACAGCGAGTCCCGCGGATCTGCACCGCTGCTACCGAGAGGCCGTCGACACCATGGACGCGCTGCTGACACTCGGCCGGACTGGCACCGTGATTACCGCCGAACAGCTCGGCATCTACCGAGTCTTGCTGAACCACACTGGTCGGCGCGAATTAAAAGCGCAGTTCGACCAGGCACAGAAGAACCGCAACCTGCCAATGCTGGCTACGCTCAAGGCATATCTTGACCACGGATGCCGGGCAGCACCCGCGGCGCGAACACTCGGCGTCCACATCAACACGCTCTACCAACGGATCGCGGTGCTAGACCGCCTGCTCGGTCCTGACTGGCGGCACCCCCCGCGATCGTTGGACCTGCACGTTCTACTGCGAGTCTTTCCTAATCCCGATCCGAGCCTAACTGGGCGCGACGCTTAGCCCAGAGCCTGATTCGCTAGGTTGCGGCGCGCGCGCGGCGGCGACGACGAGCGTAATAGGCCTCGATCTTGGGCAGCTCCACCTTGGGATCGGCGATGCCCGACAAGTTATCGAAGAGCAGCACGTCCTCGGGTCTGCATCCAGCACCCGGGAGTGCACTCGGTATAGCAATGGCCGCTCGATGAGCGAATACAAGGACTCGCAACCAGCATTACCATCCAGTCATGCTGATCCGGGGCCGGCCGATCGGGCGAACTTTGGAGCTGTTGCGTATCAAAGATCCGGAGCGTGACGCGCTGCGACGCGCCATGCGTGCGGCGATAGTGGTACCACTTGCGGCCGGA
>JBEKNM010000684.1:0-2505 GCA_049522835.1 Mycobacterium sp. | reverse complement strand
CTGACCGGCGAATTCAAGGATGCCTACACCGCGCTGACCCGCGAGGTCGTCATTCCGGGTGCAAAAGAAAAGCACATCTCGGCTGCGGCCAAAGTAAATGCGGCAGCATCGGTTTCGGCAACCGCCAACCACGCTGTCGTCCTGTTGTTCGTCAACCAAACCGTGACCGTTGGCCAAGGTGTGCCCACCGATACCCAGCCCGTCATTCGGGTGACACTGGACAAGGTCAATGGCCGATGGCTCGTCTCGCGTTTCGACCCGACGTGATTCGAGGGGTCACATGATCGCGTCGATACGCCTTTGGATACGCCTTAGCGCTCACGCGCTGCCCGTTGTCGTGATTCTTTCGGCAACAGGAGCGTTGGCGACCCCTACCGCACATGCCGACAATAAGCGACTCAACAGCGCTGTCGTCTCCGCCGTCTACACCCTCCAGCACCAGGCGGGCTGCACGAATGACGTCATCAGGAACAACGCGCTAACGCTGGCCGCCGAATGGCATGCAGAAGACATGATCAACAACCGGAACATCAACGATGACACCGGATCCGACGGATCAACGCCGCAGGACCGCGCCAACGCCGCCGGCTTCCGCGGCAAAGCCGCCGAGACGGTGGCGATCAACCCGGCCGTGGCCATCAGCAGCCTAGAACTGGTCAATCAGTGGTACTACAACCCCGACGACATGGCGATCATCCGCGACTGTGCCAACACCAACATAGGGGTGTGGTCGGACAACGCCTTGGACCGCACCGTTGTGGTTGCCGTTTATGGGCAGCCGGACCCGGGTAAACGCTGACAACTTTCGAGAAGAGCGCAGATGATCTTCACACAGCACTATTTGGAATGCTTGTCGCAGGCGTCCTACCTGATAGGCGATGAGACCACTGGCCGCGCAGTGGTGGTCGACCCGCGCCGCGATATCGACGAGTACCTCAGCGAAGCGGCTGAGCATGATCTGCGCATCGAGCGGGTCATCGAGACGCACATCCACGCTGACTTCCTGAGCGGTCATTTGGAATTGGCGGCGGCAACGGGAGCAAAGATCTCCTACGGTGAGGGGGCGGATGTCGAGTTTCCTATCGAGCCGTTGGCGGAAGGCCAGCGGCTGTCGCTGGGTGAAGTGACACTTGAGATTCTCGCAACACCTGGCCACACTCCCGAATCGATCTCCATAGTCGTCTACGAGCACGCCGACGATGAAATCCCCTACGGCGTGCTCACCGGCGACGCGCTGTTTGTCGGTGACGTGGGCCGTCCAGATCTGTGCGTCACTCCCGATTCGTCTGCGGACGACCTCGCTGCGACGCTGCATAACTCGTTGCAGGACAAACTGCTGAAGCTGCCCGATGCCACGCGAGTGTTCCCCGCCCATGGCGCCGGTTCGACCTGCGGCAAGCAACTTGCAAGTGAGACCAGTTCAACTATCGGCGAGCAGCGGCAGACCAACTATGCACTGCAGGCCCAAGGCGTGACCGAATTCGTCGCTAAGGTCACCGAAGACCAGCCGGCGCGGCCGCCCTACTTCGAGTTCGCGTCGCACCGCAATCGTGAGTGGCGCGATGTGCTCGACGAAAATCCACCACCCTTGCTGGGTGTCGACGACGTGTACCATCGCGCCCGAGCAGGGGTCATCCTCCTGGACAGCCGCGAGGCGGCCGATTACGCGTCCGGGCATCTGCGCGGTGCGGTCAACGTCGGACTGAAGGGGCGTTTCGCCGAGTGGGCCGCCAACGTCTTATCACCCGACCGGGACATCGTGCTGGTCGGCGATCCCGCACTTGCGCAGGAATCCAAGATCCGGCTGTCCCGCGTGGGATTCGACCGGGTGGTCGGCCAATTGCGTGACCTCGCAGAGGTAGTCGCGCAGCGGCCAGATCTCGTCGAGACGACTTCACGATTGACCGTCGAGCAGCTCGCCGAGTTGCGCGGGGTAGAGCCGCGCCTGCAACTCGTCGACGTGCGCGGCCCGGGAGAGGTGGCGGACGGCGTCATTCCCGGAGCACTGGAAATCCCGTTAGCGACCCTGACGGATTCGTTGTCGAGTCTCGATCAGGCGGCTCCGGTAATTCTCTACTGCGCGGGCGGTTCCCGCTCGATGATGGCCGCCAGTGTGCTTCGCGCGTCAGGTTTTGACGACGTGTCGGACGTGCTGGGCGGGTATGGCGCCTGGGAGGATGCCGGCCTGCCCACATCGGGCGGTTAAGCACGCCCCCGGCAAGCCGTCCGCGCCGGCGGGCGGCGTCAGTAAACGTCGCGGTGGTAGCGCTTGTCGGCGCTCAGCGACTCGACGTAGGACTTTGCGGCATCCGGGTCGAGGTGCCCATGTTCTGCGGCGATTTCGCAGAGCGCGTGATCGACGTCTTTGGCCATGGGGTCGGCAGTACCGCAGACGTAGAGCTGTGCTCCATCTTGCAACCAACTCCACAGCTGGGCTCCACGCTTGCGCATCAGGTGCTGCACGTAGACCTTGTCGCGCTGGTCCCGGGAGAACGCCAGGTCCAG
>JBEKNM010000683.1:0-2506 GCA_049522835.1 Mycobacterium sp. | reverse complement strand
GACCGGGCAGGCACCGCAGCCGGTCTTGGTGCTGCACAGGGAGCGCGGCCGCATCGTCGGGCCGTCCGATTTGACCTCTACACCGGCTTGGGCCAAGCCCATCGTCGCGGCCGCGCTGGAGCTCACACAGGGGCCGTAACCGGTTAAACCCGTATTTCGGGACCGCCGCAGCCACCAGAAAGGCTTAGCGTAAAACGCCATACGGTCCAATCATTCTCCTGCCACGTCGGCGAAGGGTGTCACCTATGAACATTGCAGAGGGGTGTCGATCATGAGCGTTTTGATCGTTGGAGCAGGAGCAGGGGGCGGCTACATCGGCGCGCAATTGATCGCCGCAGGGCGCGACGTCACGTTCTTGGTTCACCCGGGCACGCTGAAGCGGCTCACCCGCGACGGCCTGCGTGTCCGCGGCGCGGCCGGCGTGCAGACCACCCAAGTAAAGGCAGTCGCGGTCGAGGGTCTCAACGGGCCGTATGACGTCGTCCTGGTGGCGGTGCGAGCCGACGCGGTTGAATCAGTGATTCGCGACATCGACGGGGCCGTCGGGCCGCGGACACGAATCGTGCCGATCGTGAATGGGATCGGGCATCTTTCATTGCTCACCGCAGCGTTCGGACAGGATCGCGTCTTGGGTGCTACGGCACGGCTGGCAGCGTCGCTGTTGCCCGACGGCACCTTCGACGTGCTCGCGCCTGGCGTCCACATGGAGCTTGGCCAACTTGATGGTGGCCACTCAGATGCCCTCGACAACACGGTGGCAGAACTTGATGTGGACAACGTGGCGGTGACGCTTCGCAGTGACGTGATCAGTGCCATGTGGGAGAAATTCGCGTTAATCACGGCCACGGCCGCGCTCACCTGCCTAGTGGGCGAGCCGATCGGTCCGATCGCGCAAGCCGATGGCGGAATCGATTTAGCACGAGCGATTTTGGCCGAGGTGGCCTCGGTCGCCGAAGCTGAGGGGCACCCGCTTGCAGCCAACGTCCGCGCCGGCCTCGACGCCATTCTCACCGACCCTTCGTCTACATCCGGTCCGTCGATGTTTCGCGACCTTCAGGCCAACCGGCCGGTCGAAGTCGATGTTCTCGCTCATCTTGCCGCACACGCCCGCAACCATCGGCTCAGCACGCCCCTCGTCGACGCGTCTATCGTCGTGATCGATGTCCATAACCGCCAGCTCGGCGCACCACGAAGCGCCGCGCACTGACCGCTGCACCACATTGCTGCGCAATGGATCGTCCTGACCATGGATCCAGCTAGGGAGTAAATCAATGGAATGCAGGACCTTCACCGACCCAAGTAACACCGCTGCTTACCACGAGTTCCGCAAAATTGGCCAAAGAATTCGGGAGTGGCCTTTGTGGTACGTTGAGATATGTTGATGGACAGGCCATTTGGCTCTTACTGGTAGTCCGCCGTATTCGATACTGTCGTATTCGGCTGGTCTGCGTGGGTGTGCGATGGAGTTGTCGCTACTGCTGGCTGCGGCGAACGGGGTATTGTGCAGAGCCGCTATGAGCCCAGCAGCGGACCAGGGGAGTGGTGTTTGCTGCGGCGGGTAGCCGTGGTTGTCAGCGCCCGCATGGAGGGCGGCGGGCCGATGACGCTGTCGACGGCGGTGCTGCACCCAGGTGACTTATTTGTTCGTCGCCGAGAGTCGGTTAGTTGTCGCACCGCCGGTAGCCCGGCTGTGCGACAACCGAATTCACGAAGATGTTGCCGTGAATTGACGAGGACACTGCCGCGCGCCAGTCGCCGACGCTGGGGTTGCGAACCGACTGTACTGATCGGTACGGTCATGCCGTGGCGGCGCGCGGCCGCCCCGGGTCCAACCACGCAAGGAGTCCCTAGATGACCACCAAAGCACTGCTCGTCCGCCTCGAAGCTAAGCCCGGCAAAGAAGACGCGGTGGCTGAGTTTCTCCGCTCGGCGCTTCCCCTCGTGGAACAGGAACCCGGCACCAGCCCATGGTTCGCCATCCACTTCGGCGCGAGCAGCTTCGGCATATTCGACGCGTTTCCCGACGACGATGCGCGCCGAACCCATCTCGACGGCCCGGTGGCCAAAGCGTTGGGCGAACGCGCCAACGAACTGTTCAGTACCCCCCCGGAGATCATGTCGGTCGACGTGGTGGCGCAAAAGCCTTAACCGGCCACGCTGCACCACCGGGGGACGGCGTGTATCCCCGGTGCACCGGGCAGCGCAGGCCTCGCCAGAACCTTCACTGAACCGCCGGCGCGAAGTGGGCCCGACGACGGACACCACCAGACATCGCACGCGTTAGGCCAGAACTGTCAGGACTTCCCGGGCTAGGCGTTCCCCGCGGTCTTCTTGAAGGAAGTGGGACGCACCCTCGATCTTGACCTGGGCGCCCGCGGTCGGGATGAGGTCGCAAAAGACCTGCCCGGCTTGCGGGTAGGGAAAAACCGGGGCCATGTCGGAGAAGGCGATGAGCGCGGGCTTTTCCAGCGCGACAACTCATTGCTGATCGCCAGCATCTGTTTCG
>JBEKNM010000682.1:0-2521 GCA_049522835.1 Mycobacterium sp. | reverse complement strand
ACCTGACCAGCGCCGACGACTCGGCCAAGGTGTTGCATGACGCGCGCGCGGTGCTGTCCGCCCACGGACTGGCTCACGCCACCGTCCAGATCGACTGCCCCGACGGCAACTGTAGCGAGACCTTCTAGAACCTTCTAGAGCCCGAGCGCCGAGCGGGCCGCGGGGTCGCAATCGTCGAGCAGATCCGCGCAGCGTAGATATTCTTCGGTCTCGCCGATAGCGTCAGCGGCCCGCGCCAGCGCCGCCACGCAACGTAAGAAGCCCCGGTTTGCCTCGTGTGAATACGGCACCGGGCCGAAGCCCTTCCAGCCATTGCGGCGTAGCTGGTCCAAGCCGCGGTGATACCCGGTGCGGGCGTAGGCGTAGGCCGTGATCGCCTTGTCGTCTGCCAGCGCCTCCTCGGCAAGCGCCGCCCAGGCCACCGACGCCGACGGATGCGCGGCAGCGACAGTGCCCGGGTTCTCGTCTGCGAGCAGTGCTGCTTCAGCGTCGCTGTCGCCGGGCAGCAGGATCGGATCAGGTCCCAGGAGATCACTTATCGGTGCCATGGCTCCTATTGTGCCGTTCCGCTCTCACCGGCCCTGCCCCGGACCTCGGCCAACACCCCAACCCGGGACCGGGTCGCTAAGCTCCAACTACGCAATCGATTGCGGGAGGACAGCAACACTCATGGTCAATGCACCCGAGCCCGACCACGGCGCTCCCGGCGAAGAAGCCACCGAGGACTACCCACTGGTGCCCAGCGACCCCGAGACCGAGACCGTAGTGATCAACAAACCCGATCCGGGCGACGATCCCGAGGCGAATCCCGAAGGGCAGCCGGAACGTCGCTTCACCGCACCCGGCTTCGACGCGAAAGAGACCGCCGTCATCGCCACCCCGCCGGAACCCGCCACCGAAGTCTTCGCACCGCCAACCGCGCCGGCCGGGCCGCAAGCGCAACGGGGAATGGCCGCGAAAAATGCTGCGCCACAGTTGTTCCCGCCTCGCGCGGGAAGAAGGCTCCGGGCCTCCACGCAGTTCAACTGGGGCTGGGTGCTGGCGCTTGTGGTGATCATTTTGGCGGTGACCGCGATCGCAATCCTGCTCACCGTGCTACTGACCCGCGGTAAGAACTCCAAAATCTCACAGGAAGACCAGGTACGGCACACTATCCAGAGTTTTGACACCGCGGTGCAGAGGGGCGACCTGACCGCGCTGCGCACCATGACGTGCGGCACCACCCGCGACGGCTATGTGGATTACGACCAGCAGGCTTGGGACGAAACCTATCGCCGGGTTTCAGCGGTCAAACAATATCCAGTGATCGCCAGCATCGACCAGGTCGTCGTCAACGGCGAGCACGCGGAAGCAAACATCACCACATTCATGGCCTACGACCCGGAGGTCCGCTCGACGCGCAGCCTTGACCTGCAGTACCGCGACGATCAGTGGAAGATCTGCCAGTCCTCCAGCGGCTGAGAACTCGCGTCAGCTGCTGAGAGACTTTCCGGCGCAGTGCAGGTCGTTGCAGGCCTCCACTACCCGCTCGGTCATCCCGGCTTCGGCCTTCTTGAGGTAGCTGCGCGGGTCGTAGACCTTCTTGTTGCCCACTTCGCCGTCGACCTTGAGGACGCCGTCGTAGTTGGTGAACATATGACCGGCCAGGGGGCGGGTGAATGCGTACTGGGTGTCGGTGTCGACGTTCATCTTCACCACGCCGTAGCCCAGCGCCTCCTCGATCTCCGACTTCAGCGAACCCGAGCCGCCGTGGAAAACGAAGTCGAAGGGCTTGGATCCGTCCGGCAGTCCGAGCTTGGCAGCGGCTACCTTCTGGCCCTGGTCGAGAATGTCGGGACGCAGCTTGACGTTCCCGGGCTTATAGACGCCGTGGACGTTGCCGAAGGTTGCGGCCAGCAGGTACTCGCCGTGCTCACCGTGACCCAACGCGTCGATGGTCTTTTCGAAGTCCTCCGGGGTGGTGTACAGCTTGTCGTCTATCGCGCCCTCGACGCCGTCCTCCTCGCCGCCAACGACGCCGATCTCGACCTCGAGGATGATCTTGGCGGCCGCGGCCGCCTTGAGCAGCTCCTTGGCGATGGCGAGGTTCTCGTCGATCGGCACCGCCGAGCCGTCCCACATGTGCGACTGGAACAGCGGGTTCTTGCCCGCGGCCACCCGCTCCGCCGAGATCGCCAGCAGCGGCCGCACGTAGGTGTCGAGCTTGTCTTTGGGGCAGTGGTCGGTGTGCAGCGCGACGTTGATCGGGTATCGGGCCGCGATGCTGCGGGTGAACTTGGCCAGCGCTACCGCGCCGGCCACCATGTCCTTGACCCCGAGGCCGGAGGCGAATTCCGCACCACCAGTGGAGAACTGGATGATGCCGTCGCTGGCCGCGTCGGCGAAGCCTTTGATGGCGGCGTTGACGGTCTCTGAGGAGGTGCAGTTGATGGCCGGGAAGGCGTACGAGTTCTCCTTGGCGCGGCCCAGCATCTCGGCGTAGACCTCGGGCGTTGCGATGGGCATGAAACTTCCTCCTCCA
>JBEKNM010000681.1:0-2533 GCA_049522835.1 Mycobacterium sp. | reverse complement strand
CGAAGTTGGCCGGAGGCCTGTTCAATGCGATGACGGTAATGCCGTCCAGCCGCGTCAGCACGGTCATGAGCGCTTCGCCGGCCGGAAAACGGGCAACCACACGTCGTCTGACACCTGCCGGAAGGTGACCACTACCGGCATGTCGATCGCGACGTCCCGCGCCGCGCAGTCGACGATGTTGGAAAACATATACCAGCCCTCCTCAAGCTCGATCACCGCGACCACGTAGGGCGTCTCGGTGCCCGGAGTGGGAGCGCGATAGACCGTCGTCATGGTGTGGACGACACCGAGCCCACTGCTGCGCACCCAGGTCAACTCGCCCGACAGACAGAACGGGCAGGTGGTCGCGGGGTTGAACACGAACCGGCGGCATTGCTCACAGTGCTGCACCCGCAGTTCACCGTGCTCGCCGGCCGCCCAATGCGGTGCGGACACCGCGGTGGGCTGAGGTGGCGGGCCGTACGGCAACGCGCTCATGGCTGCTCGCTCCCATAGATCAGGACCGGCCTGCGGGTCAGGCCCGTGTTCGAGGCGAGAACGACTGCGGCGCCGTCCTTTTGACGGGCACCGGCCGTGCCGCGCAGCTGTTGGACGCCCGCGATGACGCGCTGCAGGTACTGACCCTGCCCGATGTGCGCGAACGACATGGTTCCGCCGTCGGTGACCACGGGGTACTGCCCGTCAGGGCCGATACGGCCGTCCATCACGAATGGCCCGCCCTCGCCTTTCTCGCAGAAGCCATAGAGCTCGAACTGGTGGATGATCTCCCAGCTGAAATTGTCGTAGAACTCGCAGATGTCGACGTCGGTGGGCTTGAGACCGGCCATGTCGAACGCACGCCGGCCGGCCTCCTGACCAACCCAGGCGAGCTCATCGAACACCACCGCGCGCTCATAGGACGGGCCGACGGTGTCGACGGCACCGCCGAGAAGGTACGCCGGCGTGACCGGCAGGTCCCTGGCCCGTTCGGCCGTCGTCAGGATCATCCCCACGCCACCTTCGCTTGTCGTCGAGCAGTCAAGTAGGTGGTAGGGATCGGCGATCATCCGCGACGCCAGTACGTCGTTCGGGGTGAACGGTCCCTTGCCGTGGTAGACCGCCTCGGGGTTGACATGCCCGTAGTTGCGGATGGTCGCCGAGACCTCGGCCAGGTGTTCGGGCTTCGTGCCGTACAGGTGCATATGGCGCTTGGCGAGCAAGGCGAACTCCGCAGTGGTGAACAGCCCCCACGGTTCGGTGAACTCATTGGAAGGTCTTGTCCATGGCGCTGTTTCAGCGTGCGATGTGTAGGCGCCAACTTGTCCGTTGGCCAGCAGCACGGTGTGACACTGACCAGTTGCAATCGCCGACGCGGCCTCTAGGATCGCGACGATTCCCGGCGTCGCCCAGCCGGTCCAGACAGGGCGGCCGCCGAAGATTTTGTAGGGGTCCCAGCGGAAGTCGGGCGTGGGCACCGGGTAGCTGAGTCCACCGGTCACATTCATTCCGTCGACGTCGGCGGCCGTCATGCCGGCATCGGCGAGCACCCCATGGATGGCATCCCAGGTGATCGACTCCGTGGTCTCGTCGGGCAGCTGTCGTGCCTGTCGAGTGTTGTAGACCCCGGCGATGGCCACGTTGTGGAATGGATGCGTGGGCATGTCACACGACTGCCGGTCGGGTAGAGATGACGGCAGTCCGCTCGAGCTGGTCGTATTCGGCTTGGGTAAGCCCCAGCAGTCCGCGCAGGATCTGGTGATTGTGTTCTCCGAGCAACGGCGCCCGTCCGGTGGACCAACGGTCGACATCGTCGTAGCGGAATGGCAGGGCGGGAATCTGCTGGCACCCGACGATCGGGTGGTCGCTTTCCTCGTAGTAACCGAAGCCGCGAAGCTGAGGGTGGTCGGACAGCAGACGAGGATCGCGCACGGCGCCGGCCGGGATCCCGGCGGCCACCAGTTCGGCGACAGCGGTGTCCAGATCCTGGCGCCTCGACCACACTTCGAGCCGCTCGTCGAGTTCGTCGTGGCAGGCGCGACGGCCTGCCACAGTGCGGAGGGCCTCGTCGTCGCGCCAGCCGGTGATCGCGCGCAGCGCGGCCCACTGCTCGTCGTCGACGACTGATAATGCCAGCCACCGTTCCTCGCCCCGACACGGGTACACGCCTTGCGGTGCGGCATCCCAGCACCTGTTGCCCTCGCGGTTAAGCACCACCCCGCTGTCGCTGAATTCGACGATCAGTTCCGCCGCGGCGTTAAGGGCGACGTCGAGCATCGGCACCTCGACGGCTGCGCCTACCCCGTTGGCCTCGCGTCGGATCAAGCCCAGCAGCACCGCGAACGCCGCGTGGTACCCCGCCAGCGGGTCGCACGGACCGCGCGGCACCCGCGGTGGCTTGTCGGGACACCCTGTACGCCAAGCCATCCCGGTGACCTGCTCCATAGTCTGCGCGAAACCCAGATGATCTCGCCAGGGTCCGCTCAGACCGAACGCGGGCATCCGGGCGAACACCGCGCGCGGGTTGATCTCACGCACGGCGTCGTGATCGAGGCCG
>JBEKNM010000680.1:0-2545 GCA_049522835.1 Mycobacterium sp. | reverse complement strand
GTCCAGGCGCCGCATCTACGCGATGATCGGTGGGATCGCCTCGGCGACCGCTGAGCGGCGGTGGTTCTGACCCGTCTTCTTCGTCGTCGACCGCGGCCGTCACCAGGGCTGCCAGGTTAGCGGAAGCGGACGTTCAACGTCGCCAGGCCGAAGATCTTCCGGCCACCGGACTTCGCGGCGACAATGACGACACCGGTGCGGGTTGCCGGGTCTAATGACTTGATCCGGCCGCTGAACTCGATGTCTGCGCCATCGGCCGACACGATCGCGGGTTGAGACAGCCGCACCGCGTAACGGGTGACCGCACCGGGGTCGCCCGACCATTCGGAGGCGAATCCGGCGCCCAAACCCATGGTGAGCATTCCGTGGGCGATCACATCAGGCAGCCCGGCCAGCTTGGCGATGTCCTCGTCCCAGTGAATCGGGTTGGCGTCACCGGCCACGCCGGCATAGTTCACCAGGTCGCCGCGGGACAGTCGGGCGTGGTGCACCGGTAGCTGGTCGCCGATTTTCACGTCATCGAAGGACGGTGTCCCCGGCGTGCGGGTCGTGCCTCCCTCGGCGATGCGAACCCTGCCCTCGGGGCGCACCGTCTTTTGGTAGGTAGCATCGGATTCGCCGGTTCCGAGGATGTTCACGTCGTGCATCATCGCGTTCTGCACGGCCGTTTTGATCGCCGGATCGAGATCCTCGGCGGTGACGCCTACGACGGTGGTGTGCAAGGTGTGCACCCGCTCGCCGGAAGTGTCGGTGAAGGTGTTGGTCACGGTGATCAAGTCTCTGCCGGCAATCCTGCGCACCGACGACAGTTCGACGTCAATATGCAGTTCGTCGCCGGCCACGATCGGGCGGTGTTGCTCGAAGACTTCTTCAGTCTGCACGTAGGTGTCGTAACCGATTACCACCGATTCGAACAGGTGCCGATTGGCCGCCATGGCCGGGGTCGACGTGAACGTCAGCGGCGCGACCAAGCCCGAGTATCCCAACTCCGCAGCCGCGGCGACATCCCAGTGTGCGCGGTGATAGTCCTGCACTGCCCGGGCGTATTCGCGCACCTTCTCGCGGCCCACCCGGTAGGTGTCGTCCACCTGGTAGTAATGGCCGACCCGCGATTCGATCGCCGACGCTTCTGGTGCTGCGGTCATGAATTTGCCCAACTTTTCTGTCGGCTTGTTCGCTGAGGCGACCAAAGCACACTAACGCGCGGATATCGCGGAAATACACTCCGATACGCTTCGCGGTTTGTGTCCGCTGAACCGCGCCGTTATGGCATCGCCTCGGCCCACGCAATATGCCCCTCGAAGCCGAGCGTTTTCGCCATGTCGCGGTAGCGATCCCGGAAGTCTGCGTAAGCAGCGGCATCGCCGTGAGCCCGCGCCAGGAGAGCCCGCAGCCGCAGCAGCAAGATCTCGCGTATCACCAGACCCTCATCGGCTGGCGCAGCCGCTAACTGATCGATGGCGGCCTCGGCTTCGGCCACGTCAGCGTCGGTGCCGCGATCGAGCAGTGTCTCCACCAGAACACCGGTCGCAGGAACGCTCCACCCCAGCAGTTGTCCCTCGCGGAACAGATGGTCGACGGCGGCGCGCATGAGCGGAATGGCCTCATCGCGATCTCCACGCCGAGCCCGCTCACGCGCCGAGTAGACGTTGACCATCGGTAGGTCGCACCGTTGTTGTCCCCCGCGCAGGAACATTTCGCTGACCTCGGCCAGCAGCTTCTGTCCGCGATCATGCTCGGCAGCCGTTGGGCGGTGCGCCAGCGCAAAGCCAAGCGTCGTCCGGGCGACGACCAACGCGTGGTCATCAGCGAATCGTTCGGCAACCTGTAGGGCATCTTCGATCTCGCGCACCGCGGAATCGTCGGGCCTCAGCGCGCCACCCGGTATTCCCCCGAGGTAGGCGTGCATGACGCCCCTGGCGTAGGTCAGGTGGTCGGTGCTGCCGGCCATGGCGACGGCCTGTCGCAGGTCGTCTCGCCATCCGGGACGACCCAGGCAAAACCGGGCAACGGCCCGTTGCGTAAAGGCGAGCGCTAATGGGGACCCGATAATGCAGTTGCCTTTAGACGGGTCACCGTCGGCCAGGTCGATAACCCTCTGCGACCACCGCAGCGCGTCAGTGCACTCGGCGCACTGAATCTTGGCGTAGCTGGCCGCGTGGGATAGCCCCACCGTCAGGGCCGGATCGCCGAGCGACTCGATGAGGGCCATGTGTTCAGAGGCCAGCTGCGACGCCTCGCGCATCCGGTCCTGGAACACGTGATCAGCCACCAGCCCCGCCATCCCGATAGCCAGGGACGCCTTGTCCCCGGCGGCGGCGCACAACTCCCGCAATTCCTCGAAGCGGGCGTCGGACACGTGTTTATGGGCTCGAACGGCGTTCCCGCACAACATGGCCCGCGGGGCGATGCGCATAGCCGTTCGGTTGGGGTCCTCGGCGGGCAAAGCGTCGGCGATCCTTGTGGCGCGCTCCCAACTAAGCCACGCCGCGTTTATGTCGCGGATGTTCGCCCAGGTTGCCGCGCGCATGTGCCAGCCGTAGGC
>JBEKNM010000679.1:0-2546 GCA_049522835.1 Mycobacterium sp. | reverse complement strand
CTGGTGTCGTTCGCGTCCCCGTGCGTGGTGCCGCTGGTGCCGGGCTACCTGTCGTATCTGGCGGCCGTTGTCGGTGTCGACGGCGGCGACGAGTTCGCCGAGGTCGGGGCCGGGAAAGGCGGAGTCAAAGCCCCGGCTGCCACCCGCTGGCGGGTCGCGGGATCCGCGGCATTGTTCGTGGCCGGGTTTACCACGGTGTTTGTGCTGGGCACTGTCGCGGTCCTCGGTATGACCAGCACTCTGATCACTAACCAGCTGGTGCTGCAGCGGGTCGGGGGTGTGCTCACCATCATCATGGGGCTGGTCTTTGTGGGCCTCGTCCCGGCGCTGCAGCAGCAGGCCCGATTCAGCCCGCGGCAGCTGACGACGGTCGCCGGGGCGCCGGTGCTCGGCGCGGTGTTCGCGCTCGGCTGGACGCCATGCCTGGGGCCGACCCTGACCGGAGTGATCGCTGTCGCCTCGTCCACCCAGGGCACCAACGTGGCGCGCGGAATCGTGCTGGTGATCGCTTACTGCTTGGGGCTGGGCATCCCATTCGTGCTGCTGGCCTTCGGCTCGGCTCGGGCGGTTGCGGGCCTGGGCTGGCTGCGGCGGCACAGCAGGGGCATCCAGATCTTCGGTGGTGCGCTGTTGATCGTGGTCGGCGCGGCACTGGTCAGCGGGATGTGGAACGACTTCGTCTCGTGGCTGCGGGACGCGTTTGTCAGCGACGTGAGGTTGCCGATTTGAGCGCGCCAGTTGACTCGCGAGCAGACGCAGAATCGCACAAAACCGTCCGTTCTGGTGCGATTCTGCGTCTGCTCGCGCTGGTGGTGGCTCGCGTGCGAAACACCTGGCGCGCGCTGACGTCGATGGGCACCGCGCTGGTGCTGTTGTTTTTGCTCGCGCTTGGAGCAATTCCCGGCGCACTGCTGCCCCAGCGCAGCCTCAACGCTGCCAAGGTCGACGACTACCTGGCCTCCCATAAGTTGATCGGTCCGTGGCTGAACCGGCTGCAAGCCTTCGATGTGTTCTCCAGCTTCTGGTTCACCGCCATCTACGTGCTGCTGTTCGTCTCTCTCGTCGGCTGCCTCACCCCGCGGATGATCGAGCACGCCCGCACGCTACGCGCCATGCCGGTGGCTGCCCCGCGCAACCTGGCGCGGCTGCCCAAGCATGCCGGCTCCGAAGTGCTTACCGGTCCAGTCGGCGACCCCCAAAACTTGGACACCCTGGCGGCCGCGATTACCGGTCGGCTGCGTGGCTGGCGCACCACCGTCCGCAACCAAGACGGCACCGAAGCCGTCGAAGTGTCCGCAGAGAAGGGCTACCTGCGCGAATTCGGCAACCTGGTCTTCCATTTCTCGCTGCTGGGTCTGCTCGTCGCGGTGGCCGTCGGCAAGCTTTTCGGCTACGAGGGCAATGTGATCGTCATCGCCGACGGCGGCCCCGGCTTCTGCTCGGCTTCTCCGGCTGCGTTCGATTCATTCCGCGCCGGCAACACCGTCGACGGCACCTCGTTGCACCCGATTTGCATACGGGTCAACGACTTTGCGGCGCATTACCTGTCGTCGGGTCAGGCCACCTCGTTCGCCGCCGACATCGACTATCAGGACTATCAGGACGGGCGCGATCTGACGGCCAACAATTGGCGGCCCTATCGGCTGGAGGTCAACCACCCGCTGCGGGTCGGCGGTGATCGCGTGTACCTGCAGGGCCATGGCTACGCGCCCACCTTCACCGTGACCTTCCCGGACGGGCAGGCGCGCACGTCGACCGTACAGTGGCGACCGGACAACCCGCAGACGCTGCTGTCGTCGGGTGTGGCGCGCATTGACCCGCCCGCCGGCAGCTATCCCAACCCCGCCGAGCGTCGCAAACACGAGATCGCGATCCAGGGCCTGCTGGCCCCGACAGAGCAGCTGGACGGCACCCTGTTGTCGTCGCGTTTCCCCGCCCTGGACGCCCCCGCAGTGGCCATCGACATCTACCGCGGCGACACCGGCCTGGACAGCGGGCGGCCTCAGTCGCTGTTCACCCTGGATCCCCGGCTGATCGAGCAGGGCCGGCTGACCAAGGAAAAGCGCGTCAACCTGCGCGCCGGCCAAGAAGTTCGGCTCGACCAGGGCCCGGCGGCCGGCACCGTCGTCCGCTTCGACGGGGCCGTTCCATTTGTCAACCTGCAGGTTTCCCACGACCCCGGCCAGACCTGGGTGCTCGTCTTCGCCATCATGATGATGGCCGGGCTGCTGGTGTCGCTGCTGGTGCGCCGCCGCCGGATATGGGTTCGTCTCATGCCGGCGCAAGGAGCGCCGGGTACCGTGATGGTCGAGCTGGGCGGCCTGGCGCGCACCGACAATTCCGGGTGGGGCGACGAGTTCGAAAGGCTGACCAAGCGGTTGCTGGACGGACTCGGCGAGTCCGGCGCCGCTGACCGGGCCGAAACCCCAGCGCCCAAAAGGAGTTCGCAGGTGGACATCAAATGAACACCCTGCACGTCAACATCGGCTTGGCGCGCTACTCCGACTTGGCGTTCACCTCGGCGGTGGTTGCCCTGGTAGTCGCGT
>JBEKNM010000678.1:0-2553 GCA_049522835.1 Mycobacterium sp. | reverse complement strand
CGAGCGCGGCGTCGGCGTCGGCGACTACGTGACCATCGTGCTGCCCAACTCCGTCGAGTGCGTGCAGGCCATGGTGGCGTGCTGGAAGCTGGGCGCGGTGCCGCAGCCGCTGTCCGCGCGGCTGCCGGACACGGAGTTCGCGGGCCTGCTGGAACTGCGGCCACGCGTGCTGCTCGTGGGGCGGACGTACCCCGGAATACCAAGTTTTCCTGAAGGTTTCGTCCCCGACCTGGCGCTGTCGGATGACCCGTTGCCGGAAGCGGTGTCGCCGTGCTGGAGGTCGATCGGCTCCGGCGGCAGCACCGGCCGGCCGAAGCTCATCGAGGCGGGCGGCGACAGCCGGCTCGGGCCGGCACTGGGGTACGCCGTGGGTGGCCAGGAGGGCGACACCGCGGTGGTGCCGGTGCCGCTGACGCACACAACCGGCTTCACCTCCGCGGCGGTCGCGCTGCTGATGCGCCAGCACCTGGTGCTGATGGGCCGGTTCGACCCGCACGAGTTCTTGCGGCTAATCACCGAGCATCGCCCCCAGCTCGTTACCACGGTGCCAACGATGATGCAGCGGGCGCTGCCGGTCTACCGCACCGATCCGGATTCCTATGACCTGTCCTCGATCCGCCGGTTTTGGCACCTCGGCGCGCCGTGCCCGCCGGCCATCAAGCAGGCCTGGATCGACCTGCTGGGCCCCGAAAGAGTTTGGGAACTGTACGGCGGCACCGAATTTCAGGCGTTGACCTTCATCTCCGGCGACCAGTGGCTGACCCACCGAGGGTCCGTCGGCGTGGTGGTCATGGGCGAGATGAAGGTGCTCGACGACGACGGTAACCCGTGTCCGCCGGGCGTGGTCGGCGAGATCTACATGCGGCCCAGCCCGGGCAGTGTGCCGTCGTACCGGTACATCGGCACGACGGCGAAATCCCGCGACGGCTGGGACTCGTTGGGCGACCTCGGATATTTCGACGAGGACGGGTTCTTGTACCTGTCCGATCGCCGGGTCGACATGTTCACCGTCGGTGGCCGCAACGTCTACCCGGCCGAGATCGAGGGCGCGCTGTCGGCGCACCCGGAAGTGCTGTCGTGTCTGGTCGTCGGTGTCCCCGACCCAAACTCGGGCGATCTGGGACAGGTGCCGTATGCCCTGGTGCACACGGCCGAAGGATCCGCGCTCGACGCCCCAAGCGTCCAGGAGTTTCTGCGCGGGCACATCTCGTCCTACAAGGTGCCGCATACTGTCGAGTTCGTCGACACTCCCCTGCGCGACGACGCCGGCAAGGCTCGGCGGTCGGCGGTCCGGACCGAGATCATGGCGCGATTGCGTCCGCCTCAAGATCGCTGACCGGGTCGTCCTTTTGCTGCCTGCGTTTCTCCCAGCGGCGCAACGCTTCCCGGCAGGGCGACTCGACCAGCGCATAGCTCACGGCCGCGATCGCGAAACCGAAGATCAGCGTCAGCACCAATACCGTGGGCATCCGGCCAGTGAACGGGAACGTCCCGATCACCGGGAACACCATCGCCAGTGCGGCCAGGTGCCACACGAACAGGCCGTACGACCAGCGCCCCAGGGTCACCATGGCGGTGGTGCCCAGCAGCCGGTGTGGAGTATCGGGCCGGTCCAGCACCAACGGCGCGACCAGCGCGAACGCCACCAGCGAGCCTGCGGCGGCCTTCACCGCGAACTGCGTGGCCGTGCCCGGAACGAGTCCCTCCGGGCCTGCCAGCGGCGAAGCCGCCACCAGGTAGGCGAGCACCGCAATGACGGCCATCAGCACGCGGCGGCGCGCCAACCGGTGCGGGGTGCCGATTGGGCAGTAAACCCACTCCGCCAGCAACATGCCCGCGGCGAACCAGGAGAAAAACGCCGGAGGCCAGTTCAGCGGGTTGATTCCGGAGTCCGGCGGCGCGGATTGCCCAGGGACCCAGCCCCACGCCCAACTCAGAGCCGCCAACGCCGCAATCGCCGGCATGCGAGCGCTGACCGGAATACGGCGGGCCAGTAACGCCAGCACAGGCAATGCCAGGTAGAAGCTGACCTCGACGGAAAGGCTCCACATCTGGGTCAGTCCGCCGGTCAGGGTGAGTGGTACATAGATCTGGGTGAGCGTCAGGTTCGCCAGCCAAACGGTCAGGCTGGCGTGATCCGCGTCGGGCAGCAGGGACAGAATCACCACAACCGCCACCACATATGCCGGCATGATGCGGACAATCCTCGACCGCAGATAGTGGCCCGTTTGCGGGCGCGGCCCCAGATCCCTTGCCGCCGCCGCGTGTCCACGCCACAACAGAAACCCCGACAACGCGAAGAACACCGCCACGGCAAGATCGAAGCGGCCGAACAACCGTCCGGCGACGCCGCTGGAGTGGCCCGTTTGGAAAGCGACATGCGTAATGACCACGCCGACAGCCGCGCATGCGCGCATACCCTCCACGGCGGGCAGGAAGCTGCGGATCCCTCCCACCTGCCGGCCATCGGTCACGATCACAGTCTGCCTCTGACGAGTTAATACACGAATCGGGTGCCTGAAATCACTAGGCAAAGTGGCGCCAGGTTCGTCC
>JBEKNM010000677.1:0-2563 GCA_049522835.1 Mycobacterium sp. | reverse complement strand
CGGCGGTCGCCGCGACCAGCAGCGCGGCGATCGGATCTGGCGGCGTCCATCCGAGCGCCAGCAGATCGGGCATGATCAGCGTGGCGGCACTGTCGTTACGGGCCGCAACCAGGTCGCTCAACCCGGCCTCGGTGCGTGACTGCACGAGTAGTGCTTTGGTGGCCGGCTCGGCCAAGCATCCGTCGAGGTAGGTGTTCATCCCGGCCTCGAGTCGGTCGGGTCCCGGCGGCAGGTCGGCCATGGCGGCGGCGATCGCGCCCTCCAGCTGGTCGTGGAATCGAGCGTGCAATGCGCGCACGTACTGGTCCCGGCTCGGCCAGTGCTGGTAGAAGCTACCTTTCGCCATGCCGGCCTCGGCGACGATCGCGTTGACGGAGATCCTGGCCAGGTCGGCGGTCGACAGCAGGCGCTGTCCCGCGTCCAGCAGCGCGTTACGGCCGGGCTCAGGCGATCTCATCGCAGTCCCGCCATCTTGTCCGCAAATGGCGCTTCGGGAGGCGGGGCTTGGGACATATCACTTTGCCTCCTTGTCACGACGTTCCTGTCGTTGTACGGTACAAGATGACCGACCAGTCGGTCAATTATTGGGGAAGGAACTGCCATGCCGACTATCCAAACCAGGGCGGGCCTGGTTTCCTATGCCGAATTAGGCAGTGGTCCAACAATTCTGCTGTTGCACGCGACGCTGCATGACCGGCATGACTTCGACCCGATTGTCGAGACGCTGGCCCGGCGCTACCGCACGATCGCGGTGGACTGGCCGGGGCACGGGGATTCGGATGCAATTCCCGCCGTGATCGAACCCGGCGCACCGCTCTTTGCCGACGTGCTGGAAGACGTCGTCGACGGTCTGGAAGTATCGCGGGCAGTGCTGATCGGAAACTCGGTCGGCGGGTTCGCCGCCGCGCGGCTGGCGATCAACCGCCCCGAGTCCGTCGCGGGTCTGGTCCTGGTCAACGCGGGCGGGTTCGTTCCGTGGAATCTCGTGTCGCGCACGGCCTGCCGGCTGATGGGCACGCCCGCGGTTTTCCGCCGGGCCGCTCCCCTGTTCGTCCGTGGCTACATGAAGGCTAAGACCGACAGCGACCGCCAGATCGTCGGGCGTGCGGTCGCTGCGGCGAAGACGGACGAAGGTACCCGAATTGGCGCTGGGCTCTTTCGGAGCTTCGCCGCACCCGGGCACGATCTGCGCAGCCGCGCCGCTGAACTGCACGCGCCCACGCTCATCGTGTGGGGCAAGAAAGACATCGTGATACCGCTCAGTGCGGGACGCGCCACCCGTGACAGCATCCGCGGTTCGCACTTGGAGATTCTCGATACCGGGCATGTGGTTTTCTCGTCTGATCCGGACGGCTTTCTCGCCGCCGCCGAGCCCTTCCTCCAATCGGTCGCGCTAACGCGGTGATCGGGCCGCCGGGTGTGCGCTCACGCCAGCCGTGTTACATATTCTGTGCGCTCGCCACGGCTGCCTCGACGAAGCGGCGCAGCACGGCGTTGCGAGCACGCGGCAGAAATGCCAGGGCGACCGGGCTCTCCGGTGCGCCACGCAGGGCGATGAACCGCACACCGGGGTGAATATTGCGCCTGATCGCGACGTCGGGGATCACGCCGATGCCGCGGTCGGCGGCGACGGATTCGATCCACTCGTCGTAATTCGTAGTCTCGACAACCGTTTTCGGCCCTTCGCCGGCCGGCCAGGACCATGGTCCCGTGGTGCCGCTGGCGGTGTTGACAACCAACGGCCACCGCGGGACCTCGGCCCAGTCCAACTCCGATCTATCTGCCAGGGGCGAGTGGGCAGAACACACCGCCACTCGTGACTCATTGAACAGATGCACGACCCGCACCGCGGTCGACGTGACATGCCCACGCACCACGGCGACATCGACTTTTCCCTGCTGTACTGCGGCCAGCGCATCGTCGGTGCGAATCAAGCTGACCGTGGTGCCGGTGCCCCGCTCGAATAAAGCGACAGTGTCCTGCGCCCATGGGTCGGGCAACAACCAACTGAATCCAAGGCGAATGCTCGCTTGCCGCCGCACGGCGTCGAAGCCGCGTTCCAGCTCGGCGAGGACGCGTTCGACATGGTCGAGGAACATCCGTCCGGCCTGTGTTGCCTCCACGTGTCGCGAACTGCGGTCGAGAAGTGTTACCCCGAGCGCATCTTCGAGCTGCTGGATGGTGCGACTCAGCGCGGGTTGGGTGATCGTGAGCTCGTCGGCGGCTTGGGTGAATGACTTGAGTCGGGCCACTGCCTCGAACACACGTAGGTGTCGCAGCTCGACTCGGCCGCTATCAAGGCCACCCATGCCTGGCAAGCATAGATCTAATACGACGGGCATTTCACTACGGGTTTTCCCGCGTCTAACGTCGACAGCGAGAAGGGGCCGATGAAGTGCCGTCGTCCGGACAGGAGAACAACAATGCCGCTGTTGTACATCGACCTCATCGAGGGTCGCACGCCGTCTGAGGTTCAGGCCCTACTGGACGTAGTCCATGAGGCCGTGCTCGAAGCCTTCGGGGTGCCGGACCGCGACCGCTACCAGGTGGTGAGCACCCATCC
>JBEKNM010000676.1:0-2567 GCA_049522835.1 Mycobacterium sp. | reverse complement strand
CCGCTTTGGTCTAGCGCGAGCAGACGCAGAATCGCACGAATTCCTATCGCGGCGTGCGATTCTGTGTCTGCTCAGCAAGCGGGTGGTGCCCCCAGCTCAGCAAGGGAAGCAGCGGTTGCCGTAGTCGAAGGCGCGCACCCGGACCTCACGTCCGAGGGGGTCGCCGTCGATCAACAGCGCGATCAACTCGTCGTCTTCGGTGGTCGCCAGAAAGCGGCTGTCGTCGGCGGCCAACCGGCCGATGACAATCCCGGTCGGACGTCCGTCGTCGCGGCGGACCGTGTAGGTCTCGATGGTGCCGGGGCCGTCGGCGTTCTCGGTTACCGACTGAGTGGGCCAACTGGCGACCTGCGCCTGCAACTGCGCGCTGCGACCCGGCTTCCATTCCACCGGGGTCGTGCAGTAGACACCGACCGAGTATTTGCTCAGGATGCCGCCGTTGGCGCCGACGAGGCCGAATTGCCCTGCCGCGCTTCGCATCCGGGCTACAGTCTCCGCGATGCCGTGCATCGAGTAGTTGTTGCCCGCGCCGCCGAAGAACGGTAGCCCACCGGTCAGAGTCAGGCCGCGCGCATCGTCGGGTGCGATTCCCATGCCGTCGCAGATGTTGAACACCGGCACCGGAAAGCAGCTGTACAAGTCGAAGGTGCTGATGTCGTCGATGCCGATGCCGGCCATAGCCAGCGCGTCGCGCACCGCCACGACAGCCGAAGGGGAGTGCCCGAGATCAGGGCGCTGCAGCAGAGCCTGTTCTTCGAGGTCTGCGTGGCCGTGCAGGAAGACCCACTTTTCCTCGGGCACTCCCAGGCGGCGGGCCGCCCCGACCGACATCATCAGCGCGGCCGCACCCTGGTTCACCTGATCGCGGGCAACCATCAGCCGCGGGTAGGGCTCCGAGATCATCCGGTTGCGCTCGGTCACGGTGATCAGCTCGTCGACGGCGCGCTCGACCGGAGCGGCGGCGTACGGATTGCCGGCAGCGACCTTGGTGAACGGTGCGAACAGCTCGCCCATTCGCCGCCGGTACTCGGCCGGCCCAAGCCCGGTCGACACCCGTCGGGCATTCTCCAGCAGCGCGTATTGGATCGGCGCATTGGTCAGACCGTGAACGACCGTGTAGCGCGAGATGAGTCCCTCGATACCCGATCCGCGGTCTTCCAGGTCGCCGTCAACCGTCTCGGTGAAGTCTGGTTTGGCCTCGGCCCGCGCGAAGTAGCGCAAGGTCGACGTCGCGTCGGAGCCGAAGATCAGAGTGGACTCCGAACGGCCCGCAGCGATCTGGGCGGCCAGCTCACTGATCAGGTGCTGGGGTCCCTGACCGCCGACGATCTCCAGGATCGCGCGGGCCGGTTGGGCACCGATCCGGTTTGCCACCGATCGCGGATAGTTGTTGGAACGCCCCAGTGGAGCAGTGGCAACCGGCCCGGAGATCTCGAACTGCCGGACGCCGGCCACGGTGTCGATGGCTGCCGACACCGCCGCGAAATCGGCATCGCAGTCGTGTACGGCGGCCCGGGCTGCGGCCGCCGCCAGTTCGACGGCTGACATCGCCCGGTACTCGGGGTCGTCGATGTGCTCCGCTGCCTGTCCGACCCCGACGATGACGGGGGTGTGTGGGTCGAGATTCATAGCGTAACTATCTACCGCAAAGCTATCGCGGGTGTGAACCCGGGGCGTTGCGGACTCGTCTACAGACCAGTGCAACCTGCCTGCGCGGCCCAGCTGGAGTAACACGGCAGGGCAACACTACGATTTGCTACTCGGTGGTCATCGGTGATCGCCGGACTCGTTGGAGGTCGGATGTCGTTTGTGATCGCAGCGCCTGAGTTTGTGACAGCGGCGGCGTCGGATCTGGCGAATGTCGGTTCGACAATCAGCACGGCCAACGCAGCGGCGGCGGCCCCGACGACGGGGGTGCTGGCCGCGGGCGCCGACGAGGTATCTGCAACCGTCGCAACGCTCTTCGACGCGCACGGGCAGGCCTATCAGGCGATCAGCGCTCAGACGGCGGCATTTCACCAGCAGTTTGTCCAGCTCATAAATTCCGGCGCAGGCTCGTACGCCGCCGCCGAGGCCGCCAATGCCTCACCTTTACAGAGCACACAGCAGGATCTGCTCGCCGTGATCAACGCGCCCACCCAAGCGGCGTTGGGACGCCCGCTGGTCGGCAACGGGGCCAATGCGACCGCGCCGGGCGGCAGTGGCGGGGCCGGCGGCTTGTTGTGGGGCAATGGCGGCAATGGCGCGGCCGGCCAAAACGGCGGTAACGGCGGGGCCGCGGGCTTGTTGTACGGCACCGGCGGCACCGGCGGCAGCACGGCCAGCCTCCGCTACGGCGTCGGCAGCATCGGCGGCACCGGCGGGGCCGGGAACTTCGGGGGTCAGGGCGGAGTCGGCGGCATCGGCGCCATCGGCGCCATCCTGTCCCGCATAGGCACCGGCAGCACCGGAGGCACCGGCATGAGCCAAGGCCGCAACGGCGGCATCGGCGGATTGCTCTACGGCGTCAACACAGGGTGAACTCAGCGCGCGCCTAGCTCCCCCACATCGACGGCGTGTTAACTCAG
>JBEKNM010000675.1:0-2574 GCA_049522835.1 Mycobacterium sp. | reverse complement strand
CCGACACCGCGGACGGTGTCGACCATCGATTCGTATTCGGGTCCAAGCTTGGCCCGCAGTCGCCGCACGTGAACGTCGACGGTACGAACGCGTCCGTTGCAGTCGTAACCCCACACTTCGTGCATCAGCCGGGTGCGGGTGAACGCCTGGCCTGCGTGCTGCACAAGGAAATTCAACAATTTGAACTCGGTGAGTGTCAGGCCCAGATCCTTGCCGCCCGCCGACCCGGTGAAACTGGCCTGGTGCAGGACGAGGTCACCAAACTTGAGTGTGCACGCCAGTGCGCTGCGCCGGCGGGTGATCGCCAGCCGCAACCGCGTGTGCAGCTCATCTTCGCCGGCGGCGGGCAGCAGCACATCGTCGAAACACCAATCGACGTCAACCGCCATGAAGTCGGCGGGAGCGACCACGGCCACCACCGCGATCGCCGGCGCGTTGGCCGTCAGCCGGCGGCAGGCCCGCTGAGCTGCTTCCAGGTCGGTGCGCGCGTCGATGATCGCGACGTCCGCGATGTCTTGATCGCCATCGACGAAAAGGGGCGCGCGCCGCGTGGTCTGCGCGACGGACTTCAGGGTCGGTAAAGCCGACTCGAAATCGTCCTGATTGGTAAGTAATAGAACGTCCACCGACATCTCCAAACTCATGGGTGTGCCACCGCCCCTGACCCGTCAACACCTCGCGGGGAGATGTCTGCCAGCGCATCGCTGAGTACCCGATTGCGACCGGGACTATTCAACTTTTGTCTACGCTCGTTCGGTTTGAAGTGCAGTCGGACCCCAGAAAATCGGAATGGGTCCGGCCCGTTTTACCGGACCGGACCCACCCATTCCAACAAGTTATTGGTGGGACTTCTGGAACTCCCCTGCTATCTTGGCGCCGCCGCGGGCAGCCTCCGCTTCGGCTTGCTTCTTCGCCGCGTCGCGCTGTGCTTGCGTCTTGTCCTGTTGGGTCCGGCCCTCGCGAGCGAGGTCGTTACGACCAGTCATGCTCCCGACGACTTCTTTGGCCTTGCCTTTGACGTCCTCGATCCCCCCAGTGGCGTACGTGGTTTGAGCGACTCACGCGCATTACCGATCCACCAAGCAACCGGCGCGGTGATACGGCGCGATGCGGTACTGCTGCTCAAGACCCTGAACCCAGCGCCACGTCGGTGCGGATTCCCATGCCGTCACACGCTCAAACATCTGATGCCGCCCCGCGGCCATTCATGCAGATAGTGCACCCCGCCCACGCCATAGTGCGACGATGGGGCAGGATGTGACATGCCGTTCCGGGTGAGGTCGCCGGGATGGCACTCTCATGCGAGGAGTCTGATGACGCAGCCCGACCCGACCAGCGCCAATGGCGTGCCGACATCTTCACCCGACCTTGAACAACAGCCCAGCCACGCTGGCCGGCCGGCAAGCGGAGCCAAGTATTCGAGGGTGTTGCTCAAGCTTGGCGGCGAGATGTTCGGCGGCGGCCAGGTCGGGCTGGATCCCGATGTCGTGGCCCAGGTCGCCCGCCAGATCGCCGAGGTGGTCCGCGGCGGTGTGCAGGTCGCCGTCGTGATTGGTGGCGGCAACTTCTTCCGTGGCGCACAGCTGCAGCAGCGCGGTATGGAGCGCACGCGTTCTGACTACATGGGAATGCTGGGCACCGTCATGAACAGCCTTGCGCTGCAGGACTTCCTGGAGAAGGAAGGCATCGCCACCCGGGTCCAGACCGCGATCACCATGGGCCAGGTGGCCGAGCCGTATATCCCGTTGCGGGCCGTCCGACACTTGGAGAAGGGCCGGGTGGTGATCTTCGGTGCCGGTATGGGGCTGCCGTACTTCTCCACAGACACCACGGCAGCACAGCGGGCACTTGAGATCGGCGCAGACGTCGTCTTGATGGCCAAGGCGGTTGACGGTGTGTTCACCGAGGATCCGCGGGTGAATCCCGAGGCTGAGCTGCTCACTGCGATCAGCCATCGCGAAGTCATCGACCGAGGGCTGCAGGTAGCCGATGCCACTGCATTCAGTCTGTGCATGGACAATGGCATGCCGATCCTCGTGTTCAACCTGCTGACCAATGGGAATATCGCCCGTGCGGTCGCTGGTGAGAAGATCGGAACGCTGGTCACCACCTGAGGGAAAGACGCGATGATCGCCGCCGGCGACGATGCAGAGCGCAGCGATGAGAAGGAGCGGCGCACATGATCGATGAAGCTCTCTTCGACGCAGAAGAGAAAATGGAGAAGGCCGTGTCGGTGGCCCGCGACGACTTGTCAACAATCCGGACCGGCCGCGCCAACCCAGGCATGTTTTCTCGGATCGTCATCGACTACTACGGCACCCACACCCCGATCACGCAGCTGGCCAGCATCAATGTCCCCGAGGCGCGGCTTGTCGTCATCAAGCCCTACGAAGCCAATCAGCTGCATGCCATCGAGACCGCCATTCGCAACTCCGACCTGGGGGTGAACCCCACCAACGACGGCACCCTCATCCGGGTGGCAGTACCGCAGCTCACCGAGGAACGTCGCCGGGAGATGGTCAAACAGGCCAAGGGCAAGGGGGAAGACGCCAAGGTCTCGGTGCGCAACATTCG
>JBEKNM010000674.1:0-2588 GCA_049522835.1 Mycobacterium sp. | reverse complement strand
GTTGCGATGATCACGTCCCGTTCAAAGTTGTCGCGGCAGCACACATCCGCCCAGCGACGTTCTCTGTGAGGGATGGTGCGCGGAACCCCCAGGGTCTTGTCGCGATCTGTTGAATGACGAGTCGATGTGGGCGACACGTCGTAAGTCGGGAGTCAGCCGCCGCGGCGACGGCGCGCTCCGAGGTGTAGACGCGGGATGCGACAGCGGGTGCAATCATTGCCAGCGGTCGGGTCGGTGAGGCGGTTTGCACGGCTCGCCGATCGCCGATGTTTGCGCTGCTTGCTCTCTAGTCGCGCGGCTTCGCCGTGTCACCAAGTGTTATGACCGGGCGCGGTGGGCAAGTTTTGCAGGTTCGTCGATTAAAAGGGTCTTGCCCTGTTGTCGGATCCACCCGCGTTGGCTGAAGTCCGACAGTGCTTTGTTGACGGTTTCGCGTGACGAGCCCACGAGCGTTGATCAGGATAGAGGCCGTGACGTCACCGCCCGACTGGCCATCACTCGACTTGCCGAGAGCAAATCGGGCTTGGAATTGGCCGCGGGGCATGACATGAGCCCGGCGGTCGTCTACAACACGTGGCCGCAAGAGGAGGAAAGGACATGCTCACCTCAAAGATCATGCGATCGATTGCCGCTGTTGGCGCTGGTAGCGTCGTCGCTATCGCCGCTCTGGCCCAAGCACCAAGGCCAATGCGTACCCCGGTGACCCGGCGGCCGGATGCGGAAGGGAACAGTCCACCACGTACTGTGACGGCCCAATCCAACCAGGCGGTGCGTTCAAGCGTTGCATGGCGACCCCGTTGGCGTTCATGTTCTACGTGAGACCTGAGACCTGAGACCTCCTGCTGGACCATCGACACCTCTCAGCCGTGGCAGTCGCAATGCAGCCGACGGCGCACGAGCCGAGCACGCTGCCGAAAGTGCTTGCCGGAAGCTGGCTTTGGCGAAAACGGGCAGCCGGCGATTCAGCGTCGGATACGACGCTGCCGCCACACCGGCCTCGTCCAACACGCGCAACGACTCGGCCTTGCTGGTCGGCTCGAGGATCCGCGCCAACACCAGCTGGCGAAACACATCGTGCCCGCTGGCCGCCTTATCGAACCCGAGCACGTCATAGCCGCAGCCCAATGCGTCCCACAGATGCGCGGCGCGCGAGGAGGTGATCGGCAACGGCGCCGAACCGGGCCGACATGCCACACCCAGGTCCAACTCGGCCTCCCCAGCAGCCAACCGCTCGTCAGCGGCGGCCTTCAATACGGCCAACTGGGCCTCATCGCGGGCCGAACCGAGATGTTCAATCGAACGCGATCCGCGCCGTGACGACCACACGATCTGTACTGCCGTCGCCCCAGAACTGGTCTTCACCGTGCGCACATACGCTACGACCGCACCCTACGGGCAAGTGCACAAATCCGCCCCGAACGTAAACCAAATTCGCAGGTCGCAGCCCTATCTGACCGCCAGGGCCACAACAGCGATAAAAGTCAGGTTACATCAGCGCCGTCCTAGGCGCCGCGGCGTGTGTGGTAGCGCACCGCCATGCGCCGTCGCAGCGTCCGCAGATCGTCAGGCCCTGCAGCAGGGCCGTGCCTTCTCGGGGCGGGGCTGGCGGCGCGATCTTCGCGTGTGCGGTGGCGTTGGCCAGCAGCAGGCGCTGGTTGGTTTTGTAGGTCTGCCAGTCGATGTAGCCGGGGTGGGCGTCGGGGAACAGTGCGATCCACCTGGCGATTGACGCTTCGGCTGCATGGCGGGCATCGCGCCCCTGCTGGCGTCGGCTCTGCTATACCGGCGGCGTTGAGGGCATCGCGCAGTGCGTCGAAGACGGCCAGCGCGTGCCAGTCGTCGCGGTCCTCGCAGACAGTGAGCAGGATCGCGGCGTCGTTGTCGGCGGCACGCAGGTTGTAGGGCTCGCAGCGCATCGAGGACGAACTGCTTTGGCACCAGTCGCGTCCGTTCTGGGTGACCGACCCTGGGCGACGACGGCGATACCGTTGCGGCTCAAGTGGCCTTGACCTCCTGTTGATGCACCGCTTGGGGAGATGATGTTGAGCGCCGACCCTCTGAGGAGCGATGAGCACGAGAAGATGGCCTCTAGCGCTGCATCGCTTTTTGGATCAAGAGTGTCGCCGAACTCTCAAGCACATCACACTCTTTGGCCAATCCGGCAATCGCCGTGCGCAGTCTGATGAGCTCTTCGCGTTCGCTCAACGCGTCGCCGCGAGCCGGCGCATTCGGGTTGGGCTGCATCCAGCGATCTAGCGTGGCGTCACGGGCGGCTGGCTCCGCACCCGTGTGCGGGAGCACCTGAAGACGCGAACCCGAGCGGACACCCTCGCCGTATTTTGGCGCGTTGACCATGCCGCCCATTGGGGGCATGCCACCGACCCAACCTCCGGGCCCGGCAGCCGCAGCTGCCGGCAAACCGTCTAGGCCAGCAGTCGGTAACGCCGCGGCGGCAAGCCTGATCGCCGGGGAGGCCGTTGCCCAAGACTGCGGCACCGACAACTTACCGACCGAGGCGGCCTGGCCCAGACCCCCCGACACTCCCGCCCCACCTAAACCCGCCGACCCAGATGTCATCCCCGACCCGT
>JBEKNM010000673.1:0-2592 GCA_049522835.1 Mycobacterium sp. | reverse complement strand
GCGATGCCGTCGACCCCCGGGAGAAGCGTTCGAAGACTGCGGCGCGTTCTTCCTCGGGGACACCGCTGCCGTTGTCGTCGACAGCGATTTCCACACCTGCACTGGAACTGCTTACGTTGAGCTGAATTTCGGTGGCGCCACCGTGCTTGACGGCGTTGGCAATGGCGTTGTCGATCACCAGTCGCAGGCCGGTGGGCAGCCCCACCATCAGTACCGTGGGCGATGGCACCAGCGACACCTCCACACCGGGATAGCCGCGAACCGCGTCGTGCGCGGCGCGATCCAAAAGCTCGGTGATATCGAACGGGACAAAATCATCGACGGTGGTCAGTTCACCCTGCGCCAGGCGTTCGAGCGCCGTCAGTGTCGCTTCAATCCGGCTCTGGGTTCTTATGACGTCGCCGATCACCTCCTGGCGCTGCTCTGGGACCAACTGCAAAGTGGACAGCACCTCCAGGTTGGTGCGCATGGCTGTCAACGGGGTACGTAGCTCGTGCGACGCGACGGCGGCGAAGTCGCGAGCCGACTCCAACGCTGCCCTGGTGCGCTGTTGCTCGTTGCCGATGCGGGCCAGCATTCCCTCGACCGCTTCGGCGATTTCCACGGCCTCACGCACACCGCGGACCTGAACTTCGTCAGGGCTGGACTGGGCATTGATCGCGCGCGCCTGCTGAGCTAACAGGAGGAACGGATTAACCATGATCAACGAGATCACCCAGCCGACCAGGAACGTGCCGCCGATACCACCGCCGCAGATCAACAGCACCCGCAGGTGCTGTTCGTTGATCCGATGTTGAGCCTCAGCCAGCGGCGCTGCGAGCGCAATCGAAGCCGGGCCCGCACTGAAAGTACGGACGCGGTATTGCACGCCGTCGATGGTGGTGTTCGCATATCCGTTTGCGAGTTTGGGCACGACGATATTGCCGGGCACCGACACAGTCACAGCCCCGATGCGTGCGGTGCGTACCAAGTTGCCGTCCGGCGTGGGCCGATCGGGGTCGGTCTGCTGTGCGCTGTCGAGCAGTGTGTTGATATCGCCCAGGCTGCTCACTGAATCAAGGCGGCGGTCGAGCTGGCTGTATTCATTGTTGGTGACGCCAATCCACACCCACGCGCCCAGGAAGACGAAGGTGGCAATCACCGCTAGTTGCGCGACGATGACGATGGTGCGCAGCGACAGCACCCGCATCGGCAGCCGTGCCCACCGAAGCAAGCCAGCCTCGGGCTCCACTATTGAGCTCACAGTGCCCGGCCGAAGTTCACGGTCTCAACCGACCTGGCTGGGTCACTGTCCATTGTCTTGTCCTCCATTGAATTCTCAGGGCGGGCTCACGATGATTGTCCCGGTCGAAATCTGGTCCTCTTGCACCGGCCTGGCCGCCATCTACGACCAATTTCGAGCTGTAGTAGACGACTATATTGCCCCGCGCGCGGTGAGTGAGTACTCTCTCACCATGCTCGTTTCGGGGCGTGACCGGCTGCTGGCCGCAGCGCTGAAGCTCTTTGCGGCCAAGGGGTACGCGGCGACATCGGTGGCCGACATCCAGCGGGCGTCCGGCCTGGCGCCGGGATCCGGCGCGCTCTACAAACACTTCGGCTCCAAACGCCAGCTGCTGGAAGCCGCGGTTGCGCATCGGATCGACACCATCGTGGCCGCGCGCGAGCAGTACGACGCCGGAGAGCCAGGCAGCGTCGAGCAGGCCGTGCGGACCGCAGGCCAGCTGATCTGGGACAACCTGCGCCAGAGCGAGGACGTGCTCAAGGTCATGCTGCGTGAACCCGACGAGCTCGGCGACCTTGACGAGATGACATGGCGGGTCATCAGTGACAACGCCTATCAACGGTTCGCCGACGAGCTGTCCGCGTTGAATCGCTTCGGCCGCACGCGCATCCCAGATCCCGAAGCGGCCGCGGCCGTCGCAATCGCGTCGCTGTCATACGCCGCAACTCTGCACGCGCTGACCGGGCGCTCACCCGGCAACGTCGGTCACGACCGTTACTTCGAGGCGTGGGTGAACCAGACGCTCAGCGTCATTGCGAAGTACGCAAAACCGACATCGTTGATCACCGAACTATTTCAGGAGTAGAGCCGTGACGTTCTCACTGCAACTGAGCGACGATGTGATCGAGGTACGCGATTGGGTGCACCAATTCGCGACCGAGGTCATCCGTCCCGCCGCGGCCGAATGGGATGAACGAGAAGAAACTCCGTGGCCCGTGATCCAGGAGGCCGCGAAGGTGGGTCTCTACTCCCCCGAATTGTTCGCCCAACAGGCGGCTGAGCCGACCGGGCTGGGCATGCTCACCGTATTCGAGGAGATGTTCTGGGGCGACGCCGGTATCGCGCTGTCCATCATGGGCACCGGGCTGGCCGCAGCGGCGCTGGCGGGCAACGGAACTCCCGAGCAGGTGAGCCGCTGGATTCCTGAGATGTTCGGGACGCCCGGCGACCCCAAGCTCGGTGCGTTCTGCTCATCGGAGCCCGACGCGGGTTCTGACGTCGGCGCCATCCGCACCCGTGCGCGCTACGACGAGGCGACCCGCGAGTGGATCCTCAACGGCACCAAGACCTGGGCGACCAACGGCGGTATC
>JBEKNM010000672.1:0-2598 GCA_049522835.1 Mycobacterium sp. | reverse complement strand
GCGGCGTACCGGATCCGGCCAGCGCAGCGATGATGCCCGGCATCAGCGCGTAGCGGCCCTCGGCGCGCTGGTAGGGGTCGGTGTTGGTGCCCAGCGCGACGGTTTCGCGTCGCCACGACGGTCGGTGCAACTCGCGACGCAGGACCTCGACGACGTTGGTCTTCACCACCACCTGGGTGTCGAAGTCGTCGCCGCAGTTGAAGTCCAGGTATTCGTGGCTGGGCCGCGCGAAACAATAGCGACAGCCGTGCGAGCAGCCGCGGTAGCCGTTGACGGTGTAGCGAAACGGCAATGCCGCCGCGTCCGGCAGCTTGTTGAGCGCCGACTTGCACAGCACCTCGTGAAAGGTGATCCCCTCGAACTGCGGCGCGCGCACGCTTCGGACGAAGCCGATCCGCTGCAGCCCCGGTAGTGCGCCGTCATCGACGGGTTTCCCGTTGACTGCGACGGCCTGGTTGGCCCAGCGCATACCATCTATTCGAACAATAGTTCGATGCCATGTCAAGCTTGTGTGCGGATACCGTATAGAGGCACGAATGGGAGGCGCCCCGAATGAATGCAATCGCCAGTGAGCCCTATGGGCAACTGAGGTTCCAGGAGATCGCCGGCAAGCGAATGGCCTACATCGACGAGGGCCACGGTGATGCCATCGTTTTCCAGCATGGCAACCCCACGTCGTCCTACCTGTGGCGCAACGTCATGCCGCACCTGGAAGGGCTGGGCCGGCTGGTGGCGTGCGATCTGATCGGGATGGGGGCGTCGGAGAAGCTGCGCCCATCGGGCCCCGACCGCTATAACTATGCCGAGCAGCGCGACTATCTGTTCGCGCTCTGGGATGCGCTCGACCTTGGCGATCACGTGGTGCTGGTGCTGCATGACTGGGGCTCAGCATTGGGCTTCGACTGGGCCAACCAGCATCGCGACCGAGTGCAGGGCATCGCATTCATGGAGGCGATCGTCAGCCCGATCACATGGGCCGACTTCCATCCCAGCGTGCGAGGCGTGTTCCAGGGGTTCCGGTCGCCCGAGGGTGAGCGGATGGTGTTGGAGCAGAACATCTTTGTCGAAGGGGTACTGCCCGGGGCGATCCAGCGCCGACTGTCTGACGAGGAGATGGGCCATTACCGGCAGCCATTCGTCGAACCCGGCGAGGACCGGCGACCGACCTTGTCGTGGCCACGGAACATCCCCATCGACGGCGAGCCGGCCGAGGTCGTCGCGGTCGTCGACGAGTACCGTAGCTGGCTCGAGAAGAGCGACATTCCAAAGCTGTTCGTGAACGCCGAGCCGGGCGCGATCGTCACCGGCCGCATCCGCGACTATATCCGGACGTGGGCGAACCTCAGCGAAATCACGGTTCCCGGAGTGCATTTCATCCAAGAAGACAGCCCAGACAGAATCGGCTCGGCCGTGGCACAGTTCGTGCAGCAGCTACGCGCCTGACCGTTACAGATCATCTTCATCGTCTTCGTCGTCGGCGAGAAGTTTTTCCGGGTGATGGAATCCTGGGGTTGTCAGAAAAACGCCGCTCGGCAGCAGCAAAATTTGCCAAATCGCGACAAACCCGAACATCCCCTGTGATAAAACACCAATAGTGCCCACGCATTGATTAGCTCCATGGAAGGAACAAGAGCATGGCTACCGCAGCACGCGCCTTCGCCGCAACCGCTATGTTCGCCGGTTTAGCCGTCGGTGCAGCTAGCACAGCGTGGGCTGACCCACCGACAATGAACGGCAATTACACCGAGACCTCGACAAGCCCAAGTGGCCGATCCACTACCACCGATTGGACCGTCCAGGCCTGCAGTGACGGAAGTGACGGATGCATTTACGTAAAAACCGGGGCGGGGGGCGGCCAAGCGCATTTGATCGATGGTCAATGGGTAATGGACACGATGGGCAACCTACTGTGCCCGGACGGTACTTTTCTTCAGTACGTCACGAACGCCCACATAACGTGGGATCCAAATACCCTTGCAGGCACATCTCAAATCACCTACATGGTGCCAGCCTGCGGCCAACCGGCGGGATACACACAAACCAACCAGATATCATTCAAACAGTCCTCATGACACTCGATTGGCCGTAGGCCTGCAGGGTGCCATGACTGACATCCGGCATTGAGTGCATCGTGGCCGCCTTGGGCGGGGCTGCGGGTATCATGCAGCAACGCCTCCTGGGAGGGCGGGCCGGAAGTGATTTCAGGAGCTACCGGTCCAGCTGTGAAAGCACCTCGGCAACAACCGACGCCGGAGCGACATTGTGGGGCGCGATGCTGGAACCGTCGCCGTCGCGCGCGATCCTTACCAGCCGGATCCGTCACCATGTACGGACGTGGCGGCCCTAGCACAGTTCGTCCGGCAGCTACGGCCGAGGGTGATTGAGCACATAGTTCTGATCGTCACAGATCATCCTCGTCCTCGTCGCCCAGGAGTTTTTCGGGGTGGTGGAAGGTGTTGGTGCGGGGTTGGCCGTAGTCCAAGTGAGCCGGCGGGATCCATTCGGTGTCGCCGTTGGCGCGTTTTCGGGTGGTCCAGCCCTGCTCGAGGAGTTTGTGGTTGGGTCCGCAGGCAAAGGTGAGGTCGTTGACGTCGGTGG
>JBEKNM010000671.1:0-2608 GCA_049522835.1 Mycobacterium sp. | reverse complement strand
CTGCGGCCAGTTCTAAGCGCTCGCGACCTCCGCGTCGTCATGGCGGGTGCTGATCCGTTCTGGCCGGCGGCGACTGCCTCGGTCGAGTCGGGTCGTGCGGAAGGTCTCGCGGTAGACGATGATCGGCCCGTGGAATTCCTTACCGATTTGGTGACCAATGTTCCCGACGGCACTCCCGAGACCGAGGTGGAAGCCACCAAGGCTGCGGAAAAGCTCCGGGCCGGTGAGTTGGTTAAGCAGGGGCACTTACTCAGACTATGGAAGCCCCCAGCCGAGCCCGGGGTGTGGCGTACGTGGGGCCTTTTTCAGGCAGCCGATGAAGCCGAACTCCAATCGATCCTGACCTCAATGCCGCTGCACAAGTGGATGACCGTCGGCGTGACCCCGCTGACCCCCCACCCGAACGATCCAGGCACCGCCGCCGCACCTTAGCGTTCGTTCAGCATCCCGTTGATGAGCCGATGCAGTACCTGCCCGGTCTCCCGGCGGGCACGTTTCGGGTCGTCGGCTGTTGCGATCGCCATGGCCGCCTCGTCGAGCGCACCGATGAGTACGTGGGCCAGCGGTCGCGTTGGTTGACGGGCCAGCTGGTCCGCCCGGATCGCTTCGATGAGCAATTGTTCGGTCATACCGAGGCTGTATCGCTGGGCGACATCGCGGAAGCCGGCCCAGCCCAGCACACTGGGCGCATCGAGCAGGATCAGCTGGCGCACCTCCGGATCGCCGGAAACCTCGAGCCAGGCGTCCACCGCGGCCCGGATCGCGTCCGCGGGTGTGGTCGCTCCCGAGGAGGCCACCACGGTCGCCATCCGGGACATCACATCCTGTTCCACCACCTCCACGACCTCGCGGAATAGCGCTGCCTTGTCCGCGAATTGGTGGTACATCGCCCCGCGAGTGACGCCAGCGACCGTGGCGATCTCCGGCGTCCCCACCTCCGCGTAGCCCCGTTGGCCCCACAGCCTGCGGGCAGCCGAGATCAGCGCGTCGCGGGTCGCCGCGGAGCGCTCCTCCTGAGTGCGTCTCTTGCTTTCCATACAACCTGTTGGTAACTTACGAACAGACAGTCTGTTTGTAACTATATCTCGAAGTAGGAGTGATCAATGCCGTCGATCGACATTAATGCCGGAACCATCCATTACGAAGCAACCGGACCCGAGAACGGCAGGCCCGTCGTGTTCGTGCACGGGTTCATGATGGGCGGTGAATTGTGGCGCCACGTCAGCCAACGGCTCGCTGGTCTTGGCCTGCGGTGCATCGCCCCCACCTGGCCGCTTGGCGCGCAGCGACAGGCGCTGCGCCCCGGCTCCGACCGGACCATCACGGGCGTCGCTCGCATCGTCGCTGATTTCCTTGCGGCCCTTGACCTAGACGATGTGGTGCTGGTTGGCAACGACAGCGGCGGGCTCGTCGCACAACTCGTCGCAGTGCACCATCCGCAGCGAGTCGGCGCGCTTGTGCTCACGAGTTGCGATGCGTTCGAACACTTCCCACCACCGATTCTCAAGCCGGTGATCCTGGCAGCCAAGTCGAAGGCCGTGTTCCGGACCGCGATCCAGGCCCTGCGGGCACCGATCGCGCGCAAGCGCGCCTTTGATGGCCTGGCGCACAGCAACATCGACGATCTCACCGAGATCTGGGTGCGTCCGGCGCTAATCGATGCCGCGGTCACCGAAGACCTACGCCAATTCTCGCTGTCGCTGCGCACGGAAGTCGCCACCGGTGTTGCGGCCCGGCTGCCGGAGTTCGACAAACCCACGCTCATCGCGTGGTCGGCTGACGACGTGTTCTTCGCCCAAGAGGATGGCCAACGGCTGGCCGCAACCATCCCGAACGCCCGTCTGGAGATAATCGAGGGAGCGCGGACCTTCTCGATGCTGGACCGGCCGGACCGACTCGCCGATCTGCTGTCGACGGTCGCGGTGCGCGCCTAGCACCCGCTGACCTCAGCGGCCAGAGTCAGCCGCCACCACCGGGGCCAGGGTCGGGGCCGGCTGGGGCATCTGGATGATCAGCGCCGGGAGCGTGATGGTGGTGCGGGATAGTGCCAGGACAGGTGATGCCACGAATGCACCCACAGTTGAGGCCGATAATGCAAGCGCCGGCGGCGGGAACTACCGGCAAGGCTCCTCCGCCACCAGTAGCGCCGCCGGGATCCGCTGCGGGCACTGGTGTTTCGCTGGATAAAGCGCTCTTGGCGGTGGTAGCCGTCACCGAGGTCCTAGCCGGTGCGGGTGCCCCGTTTTGCGTCAAAACACCGACACCAGCACCGCATCCGGCCATGAAGACGAACAAGCCCACGCCGACGCGTAACGCGACCGGCGTCCTGCTTTTGTTCACCACGACTCCCAACTCTAGGTTCTCGACGTGACGTGCGTATTAAGCGAAGCTCAAGTGTGTATTCGGACCGGAATGACCACCGGACTGGATGCGGTGTCCGCCGGGCTGAGCCCGACCCACGGACGGGTGGATGCGATGGCGATATAGCGTTTCGGACATGTCAGACTCAGCAGCGCTGCGAGGCCGACGGATCCTGGTTACCGGCGGAGCTACCGGCATCGGCGCGGCCGCCGTCGCAGTCCTCACCGCGGCGGGGGCCGAGGTCGTC
>JBEKNM010000670.1:0-2610 GCA_049522835.1 Mycobacterium sp. | reverse complement strand
TCGGCGTAGATGATGGTCCCGGTGGTCGCGGGCAGCCACTCGGACAGCAGCGCACACACCGTCTTGGCCACCGGCGTGGGGTCCTTCATGTTCCAACCGAGCGGAGCACGCTGGTCCCAGCCGTCCTCGAGGAGCTGTATCTGGGCGCCGGCCTCGTCGCCCAGCGCGCCGCCCACAATCGCGCTCATCGCCAACGTCCGGATCGGACCGGCGGCAACGAGATTCGACCGAACGCCGACCTTGCCGGCTTCGCGCGCCACGAACCGGTTCACCGACTCCAGCGCGCTCTTGGCGACCGTCATCCAGTTGTAGGCCGGCATCGCCCGGGTCGGGTCGAAGTCCATGCCGACGATGCCACCGCCGGGGTTCATGATCGGCAGCAGCGCTTTGGCAAGTGAGGCATACGAATACGCGGAGATGTGGATACCCTTGGCGACGTCCTCATAGGGCGCGTCGAAGAACGGGTTGATGCCCATCCCGCTTTGCGGCATGAAGCCGATCGAATGCACCACGCCGTCGAGCTTGTTGCCCTCCCCGATCACCTCTGTTACGCGCTCGGCAAGAGTGGCCAGGTGCTTTTCGTCTTGCACGTTGAGTTCGAGCAGCGGCGCCTTCTCCGGCAACCGGTCGGCGATGCGCTGGATCAACCGCAACCGGTCGAACCCGGTCAGCACCAGCTGCGCACCCTGCTCCTGGGCTACCCGCGCGATGTGGAACGCGATCGACGCGTCGGTGATGATCCCGGAGACCAGAATCCGTTTGCCTTCGAGCAGTCCCGCCATGTCCGTCCTCGTGTGTCGTGGGGTCTTCAGTGACCCATACCCATGCCGCCGTCGACCGGGATGACCGCACCGGAGATGTAACTCGCATCCTCGGACGCTAGGAAGCTGACCACCCCGGCGACCTCGGCGGCGGTGCCAACCCGCTTCGCCGGGATGAACTCCAGCGCCCCCTGTTGAATCCGCTCATCCAGCGCGCGGGTCATATCGGTGTCGATGTAGCCCGGGGCCACCACATTCGCGGTCACCCCGGCCTTTGTCAGCTCCCGGGCGATCGAGCGGGCCATGCCGATCACACCGGCCTTGGAAGCTGCGTAGTTCGCCTGGTTGCCGATGCCCCAGGAGCCGGAAACCGAACCTATGAAGATCATCCGGCCGAACCGCTTCTTGGTCATGCTGCGCGACGCCCGCTGAGCCACCCGGAACGCCCCGGTGAGGTTGGCGTCGATGACCTTTTCGAACTTCTCCTCGGTCATCCGCATGAGGAACGCGTCCGCGGCCAGGCCGGCGTTGGACACCAGCACCTCGACCGGCCCTTGGTGCTCCTCGACCTCTTTGAAGGCGCGATCGACGGCGTCGTTGTCGGTGACGTCACACTCGACGCCGAACAGCCCCTGGGGCGCCCCGGATCCGCGGTGCGTGACCGCCACCTTGTGGCCGTCAGCGGCCAGCCGCTGCGCGATCGCCAGCCCGATCCCCCGGTTTCCTCCTGTGACCAGGACTGAGCGGGATACGAAGGCGGGTCTGCCATCGGTGGCTGTGTCAGTCACTCCGTCAACCTATCGCCTCACCGGGGCGCGGCCGAAACCGGCTCGCGCCGAGCGTAACCGCACTGCGACAAGTCGAGCCGAGAATCGCAGTGTGCTTACGCTCGCGGTGATTGTCGGTGTGTTTGCGCACACTGCCGGTCATGACAGACCCGTTTTTGGGCAGTGAAGCGTTGACCGCGGGCGTGTTGACCCCCTATGAGCTGCGCAGTCGGTACGTCGCCGTGCATAAGGACGTCTACATGCCAAGGGATGCGGCGCTGACGGCGATGTTGCGCGCGAAAGCGTGTTGGCTGCGTTCCCGCCGCCGCGGCATCCTCGCCGGCTACTCCGCCTCAGCCCTGCACGGTGCCAAGTGGATCGACCCGACTCTGCCTGCCGCGATCATCGACACCAACCGTCACACTGTCGCGGGGGTGCAGACCTGGGAGGAACGAATCGACGTCGACGAGATCGAAATCCTGGCCGACATGCGCGTCACGACTCCGGCCCGGACCGCGCTCGACCTCGCCCGCCGACTCCCGCTGGGTGTTGCAGTAGCTGCGGTCGACGCGCTCACGCAGGCGACCGAGCTGAAGATGGCCGATATCGACCTCCTGGTTGACCGTTACAGCGGCCGTCGGGGGGTGAGGGCTGCCCGAGCCGCACTGGCACTGGTCGACGGCGGAGCACAGTCCCCGAAGGAAACCTGGTTGCGACTGCTATTAATGCGCGCCGGGTTCCCCCGGCCGCAGACACAGATCGTGGTTCGCAACGAATGGGGCTGGCGAGAGGCGTACCTGGACATGGGCTGGGAGGACATCAAAGTCGCAGTCGAGTATGACGGCGATCAACATCGATCGGATCGCCGCCAGTACGTGAAGGACATCCGCCGGCTCGAGATGCTGGACCAGCGCTACGGGTGGCTCGTGGTCAGGGTCGTAGCTGAGGACCATCCCGACGACGTCATCCGCCGCGTACGCGAGGCACGAGCGCGCCGAGCGTAACCGCACCGCGAAAAGTCGAGCCGAAATTCGCAGTGTGCTTACGCTCGCGGCCCAAAGAGCGAGTTAGGTCGGCAACCG
>JBEKNM010000669.1:0-2613 GCA_049522835.1 Mycobacterium sp. | reverse complement strand
ATCTCCCGCCACCCCGTCGGCTCCCGAGTCGGCCACCAGGCCGGTCGGTGCAGCGTCGTCTGGCTCGGTCATCGCAATACGCCCGGCCGCCCTGGCGCGCTGCGGTTGGCCCGCACCCGCAGCGCGGTCACGATCTCCGGCCCCAACAAGGTCACATCGCCCGCGCCCATCGTGACGATGACATCGCCCGGACCAGCGGCGGCGGCCACCGCCTCGGCGACCGCCGAGAAGTCCAGGAGGTAGCGCACCGGCACGCTGACGTGCTCAGCGACGCTGGCCCCGCTCACACCGGCGAGCGGTTGTTCGCGCGCACCATAGACGTCGAGGACGAACACCTCGTCGGCGGCATCCAGCGCACGACCGAATTCGGCAGCGAAAGCCTTCGTTCGCGAATATAAATGAGGCTCGAACACCACGAGGGAACGTCCGTTGCCGCTTTGCTCGAGGACGGTGCGGACCGCCGCCAGCGTCGCGCTGATCTCGGTCGGGTGATGGGCGTAGTCGTCGAACACCCGCACCAGTGAGTTCGGGGCCTTGCCGACTCCCTTACCGACTAGCGCCGTCCCGACCAGTTCAAATCGACGTCGCACTCCCTCAAACCCGGCCAGCCCGTCGAGCACCGCATCGGCGCTGGCGCCGACCTCGATCGCGGCCAGCAGTGCGCCCAGCGCATTGAGCGCCATGTGTCGGCCGGGCAGCGACAGTCGCATCACCCGTTGATGAGCTTCGCCGGCCAACTGAATGTGCGCGACCGCCTCGGTGCCCTGTTGCTCCCATGCCACCAGCGTGCCGGCCTGGGGGTACCGCCCGCTTGCGGGGGAGGTGTCGCTCGGCCGGTCGGGTGAAGACCCGTATCGCAGCACTCGAATCCCCAGCTCGGCGGTGCGCTGGGCCAGTGCAGCCGCCCCGGGGTCGTCGGTGCACACCACCAGCGCTCCACCGGGGGCAAGTCGCTCCACGAACGAGTCGAACACCCCGACATAGGCATCGGCACTGCCGTAGAAGTCCAGGTGGTCGGACTCGATGTTGGTGACCACAGCGACGTTGGGCGTGTATTCCAGTAGCGAGCCGTCGCTTTCGTCGGCCTCGGCGACAAAGCAGTCGCCGCTGCCGTGGTGGGCGTTGGTGCCGGCCTCTCCTAGCTCCCCGCCGACCGCGAAGGACGGATCGCGCCCACAGTGCTGCAGGGCCACGATCAGCATTGATGTCGTCGTGGTCTTGCCGTGCGTGCCGGTGACCATCAACGTGGTGCGCCCCTCCATCAGCGTGGCCAGCACGGCCGGCCGCAACACCACCGGAATCCCGCGACGCCGGGCTTCGACGAGCTCGGGGTTGGTCTTGGGGATCGCGGCGTGGGTGGTGATGACGGCGGTGGCGCCGCCCGTCAGCAGATCCAGCGACGATGCGTCGTGTCCGATGCGGATCAGCGCGCCGCGGGCGCGCAACGCGTGGATACCGCGCGATTCTTTGGCGTCTGATCCGGATACCAGCGCGCCCCGGTCCAGCAGGATGCGCGCCAAACCCGACATCCCAGCTCCGCCGATGCCCACCATGTGCACTCGCCGCAGCTCGGGCGGCAACTGCTCGGCGCTCACCGTCGACCTCCGCCCGCCGGCCCGCGATCGCGAACCCGCCTGCTTTCCCGTGCTGTGTCCAGCGCGGCCTGGGCCACTTGGCGCGCCGCATCCCGATGTCCCACCCGTGCCGCGGCCGCCGTCATCGCCGCCAGCCGCGGCGGGTCAGTCAGCAGACCGGCCACCTGCTGGGCGACGAGGCCCGGCGTCAGGGCGCCGTCGGCGACCAGCATGCCACCACCGCCGTTGACCACCGGCAACGCGTTGAGTCGCTGCTCGCCGTTGCCGATCGGCAGCGGGACGTAGATCGCCGGCAGGCCGACGGCGGACACTTCGGCAACTGTCATCGCTCCCGAGCGGCAGATCACCAGGTCGGCGGCGGCGTAGGCCAGGTCCATCCGGTCGAGATAGGGCACCGCCACATAGGGCGGGTCGCCCGGCTCCGGTGTGCGCAGCTCGAGGGCGTTCTTGGGTCCGTGGGCGTGCAGCACAGCCACACCGGCGGCGGCCAAGTCGGCGGCCGCACCGGAGACGGCCCGGTTGAGTGAGACCGCGCCTTGCGAACCGCCGAACACCAACAACACCTTCGCGTCATCGGCGAAGCCGAAGTGCGACCGCGCTTCAGCTCGTAACGCCGCGCGATCCAGCACGGTGATGGCCGCCCGGACCGGTACCCCGACCACCTCGGCGCGCCGCAACCCGGAATCCGGTACCGCAGAGAGGATCCGGTCCGCGGTGCGGGCACCTACTCGATTCGCCAGCCCCGCGCTGGCGTTGGCTTCGTGGATCACCACCGGGATACGACGCCGAAGACCGAGGACACCGCGAGCGGCAAGGTAGGCCGGCAGTGCAACGTACCCGCCGAAACCGATGACGACGTCGGCGTCGACAACGTCGAGCACAGCCCGTGTCTCCCGGACGGCACGCCACACCCGCCGCGGCAGCCGGGCCAGGTCACCGCTGGGCTTGCGAGGCAATGGCACCGGGGTGATCAGCTCGAGGTGGTAGCCGCGTTTGGGCACCAGCCTGGTCTCCAGCC
>JBEKNM010000668.1:0-2613 GCA_049522835.1 Mycobacterium sp. | reverse complement strand
GAGAGCGTTGCCAGCGTCGTCGATCTGCTGGAAGACGCTGTCCGCCTGGGGCGCGTGGACGCGTAGACATCACCGCGAGTTAGGTTTGCGCCGATGAAAGTTGTGGTGGTCGGACATGGGAGCCGCGGCGATGTCGAGCCTTGCGCCGCCGTCGGTCGGGAGCTGCTGCGCCGAGGTCACGACGTGTGTATGGCGGTCCCGCCTAACCTGCTCGGCTTCGTGGAGTCGGCGGGGCTTGCTGCGGTCGCTTACGGGCCGGACTCGCGGGAGGAGATGAACCCGGCGACGGGTGTGTTCCGCAGGGTTGCGACGAAGATGCACGATCCAGTCAGCATGCTGACCGAAGTCACTCAGCACGTCAGCCAGGTCAAGGCGGACAAGAGCATGACGCTGACGTCGTTGGCAGATGGGGCCGACCTGCTATTGGCGGGCTTCAACGAGCAGGGGCTGGCCGCCATCGTCGCGGAGTACTACGGCATCCCGATGGCTGCGCTGCACCCCTTCCCGACACAGGTCTATTCGTCTTGGTCGATGCATGCCTCTATAACCAAGGATGCTGAAGACGCTCAACGCCGTGCCCTCGGACTGCCCGAGGCAGACGGATCCTCGATTCGACTGGAGATCCAGGCCTACGACGAGCTCTGCTTGCCCGAGCCGGCAGCCGAACGGGTCGAATCGGATGGGTTTCGACCCTTGAGGCCATTCGTCGGCGCGCTGACGCTGGAGTTGCCGACCGAGGCCGACGATGAGGTCTTGTCGTGGATTGCCGAGGGAACGCCGCCGATCTACTTCGGCTTCGGCAGCACGCCGCTCGCCTCTCCGGCTGAGACGGTCGCCGTGATCAGCGCGGCCTGCGCGCAGGTGGGCGAGCGGGCGTTGATCTGCTCTGGGGCGAGTGACTTCACCGATGTCCCACAATTCGACAACGTGAAGGCTGTCGGCGCGGTGAACCACGCGGCCATTTTTCCGGCCTGCCGCGCGGCCGTCCACCACGGGGGCGCCGGCGCCACGGCCGCAGGGATGCGGGCCGGAATCCCCACGTTGATCCTTTGGTTCTGGCTTGATCAGCCGGTCTGGGCAGACGGCGTTACACGACTGGAAGTCGGCTCTGGGCGGGCCTTCTCGGCCAGCACCCTGGATTCACTGGTCGCGGACCTACGCAGCATCCTCACTCCGCAATGCACCACTCGAGCCCGTGAGGTCGCCGCCGAGATGACCCCAGCCGCGAAAAGCGTCGCCAGCGCTGCCGATCTGGCGGAACAGCTGGCGATAACCGTGTGACTTCTGCCTGCTGGTTCCGCGTTTGCAGATATCCTCACAGCGGCGGATGGATGGAGACAAAATGTTGAACCAACAACAAGCTGGGTTGAACCAACAACAGGCTGACCAGATGAGGTCGGGCAAGGCCTTCATCGCCGCGCTCGATCAGAGCGGCGGGTCGACACCCAAGGCGCTGCTTCTCTACGGCATCAAGGAAAGCGCCTATTCCTCTGAGCAGCAGATGTTCGATCTCATCCACCAGATGCGTTCGCGGATCATCACCTCGCCGGCTTTCACTGGCGAACGGATACTGGCCGCGATCCTCTTCGAGCAGACCATGGATCGCGAAATCGAGGGTGAGCCGTCGCCGAGCTTCCTGTGGCAGCGCAAGGGCGTCGTCCCGTTCCTGAAGATCGACAAGGGTCTGACCGAGGTCGCCGACGGCGTTCAGCTGATGAAACCGATACCGGGTCTCGACGACCTGCTGGCCCGCGCTGTACAGCACGGGATTTTCGGGACCAAAGAGCGCTCGGTGATCGGTGCCGCGAACCGCGAGGGCATCACGGCCATCGTTGACCAGCAGTTCGAGGTGGCAGGCCGAGTGCTCTCCAGCGGGCTGATCCCGATCCTGGAACCCGAGGTCACCATCTCGATACCTGACAAGGCAGAGGCGGAGGCCATCCTGCGCAATGTCATCACGGCACATCTCGACCACCTGCCGGACGGCACGCAGGTGATGCTCAAGCTTTCGCTGCCCACGATCGCCAATTACTACCGTCCATTGATGGAACATCCCAAGGTGATGCGGGTCGTGGCGCTCTCAGGTGGTTATTCACGCGCCGAAGCCGATGCGTTGCTGGCTAAGAACACCGGGTTGATCGCCAGCTTCAGCCGCGCCCTGACCGAGGGATTGTCGGCCGATCAATCCGACGCGGAGTTCAACGCCACACTCGACAGCGCGATCCAGTCGATTTATGAGGCATCGACAGCTGGTTGATGGATCCCACGCGCAGCTGAAATCAGCCGCATCGCAGGTCAAACCACTGTCATTGGTTGCCGATATTCTCCGCGGTATGCAGCTGGATCGAGCGGCCCGGCGCGGCCTGGTTTGGGTTGGGCTGTGGGGCGTCGTTTTCCTGGCGATGGTCATTAATGCGGCAGTCAACCATTACCGGCTCGGTGCATATGTTTTCGGTGGCGTCTTCGTGGTCAGCGTCTGCTGGTGGTACGGCAATTTAAGTGACCGCGCTCGCAAACGAGCACGCGAAGAAGCATTGCGGGCGTCGGGGTTCGATCAAATCGACATGATGACCGGTATTCAGTTCGAGGAATACTTCGCAACGGTGCTCAGGG
>JBEKNM010000667.1:0-2618 GCA_049522835.1 Mycobacterium sp. | reverse complement strand
CACCATCCGGGAAGCCAGCACCTTCGGCCCGAGGGTCTGCAAAGTGTGGCGGACCATTTCGATCCACCGTGGCGGCACCCCGTGTTCGTCGCGCTCGTAGAACTTCGGTGCCACCGTTTGTTCCAGCAGGGTGTAGAGCCCGCTGGCCTCCAGGTCGTCGCGACGGGCCTCGTCGGCCACGCCGTCGGCAGACGGTATTTCCCAACCGTTTTCGCCGTCGTACGATTCGTCCCACCAGCCGTCGCGGATGGACAAATTCAATCCGCCGTTGAGCGCGCTCTTCATTCCCGAAGTGCCGCAGGCCTCCAGCGGTCGCAGCGGGTTATTCAGCCAGACGTCGCAGCCCCAATACAACAGCCGGGCCATCGACATGTCGTAGTTGGGCAGGAATGCGATGCGGTGGCGTACCTTTGGCCGGTCGGCGAAGCGCACCACCTGTTGGATCAGCGCCTTGCCGCCGTCGTCAGCCGGGTGGGATTTCCCGGCGACGATCAGTTGGATCGGCTTTTCGTCGTCGAGCAGCAGCCGTTCCAGCCGATCTGGATCGTTCAACATCAGTGTCAGCCGCTTGTACGTCGGCACCCGCCGAGCGAACCCGATGGTTAGCACATTCGGATCGAATGCCGAACCGATCCAGCTCAGCTCGGCGTCCGACGCACCGCGTTCCAGCCACGATTGGCGCAGCCGCACCCGGACGTCCTGGACCAGCAGCGCTCGCAACTGCGCGCGGATCCACCACAGATGACCGGGATCGACGTCCTGCAGTCGCAGCCAGACGCCCGGGTCACCGAACGAATCCGAGCCGGACAGCTCGCGTCCCAGCTGCAACCATTGTGGCGCCGCCCAGGTGCGAGCATGGACTCCATTGGTGATCGACCCGATCGGCACCTCGGCGGCGTCGAACCCTGGCCACATCTCGTTGAACATGGACCGACTCACCCGGCCGTGCAGCAACGAGACGCCGTTGGCTCGTTGGGCCAGCCGCAGACCCATGTGCGCCATGTTGAACTTGCCCGGATCATCCTCGGCGCCGAGGGCGATGATTCGGGCAGTCGGTACGCCCGGCAACAACACCGGCGCCCGATCGTCGGGATCTTCGTCCAGATGGTCGTCGAAGTAGAGCCGCACCATGTCGACCGGAAACCGGTCGATACCGGCGGGCACCGGGGTGTGCGTGGTGAACACGGTGCTGGACCGCACGACGGTCAACGCGGTGTCGAAGTCCAACCCCGAACCGGTGATCAGCTCGCGGATGCGCTCGGTTCCCAGGAAACCCGCGTGGCCCTCGTTCATGTGAAACACCTCGGGTGCGGGCAGTCCTGCGATGGCGGTGAATGCACGGATCGCGCGCACCCCGCCAATGCCCGCCAGGATCTCCTGCCTCATGCGATGTTCCTGGTCGCCCCCGTAGAGGCGGTCGGTGACGCTTCGCAGCTCGTGCTCGTTCTCCGGGACGTCGGAATCCAGGAGGAGCAGCGGGACGCGACCCACCTGCGCGACCCAGATCCGGGCCCGCAGCTGCCCGGAGTCGGGCAGCGTCAGTTCCACTAGCGCGGGATCACCAGTGGCATCGGTGAGTAGTCGCAACGGGAGCCCTTGCGGGTCGAGCGACGGGTAGGTCTCGTTTTGCCAACCGTCCGCGGTCAAGGATTGCCGAAAGTATCCGGAGCGGTAGTACAGGCCGACCGCGATCAGCGGCACCCCCAGATCGGACGCGGACTTCAGGTGATCACCGGCGAGGATCCCCAGGCCGCCCGAGTAGTTGGGCAGCACCTCGGCGACGCCGAACTCCATCGAGAAATACGCGATCGCGGTCGGCATCGCCTGGCCTGTTTCCAAGCCGGCGTCCTGCTGCTGCTGATACCAGAGCGGACGGCTCAGATAGTCGTTCAGGTCAGCCGCCAGTTCATCGAGGCGGCCCAGGAACACTTCGTCGAGCGCTAATTCGTCGAGCCGTGCAGGGTTGACAGCCCCCAACAGTGCTACCGGATCACTGCCGCATCGTGTCCACAGCGTCGGGTCGATGGTCGCGAACAGATCCTGCGTCGGCTTGTCCCACGACCACCGCAGGTTGGTCGACAACTGGTCTAGCGCGGCGAGACGCTCGGGAAGGTGAGCACGGACGGTAAAGCGGCGGAGGGCCTTCACACGTCACTAGCTTACTGAGGATTCCCACGCGCGCAGTGCCGGCGACCGCTCGTTTGCCTCCGGGTGTGTGACCGGACACTAGGGTGGGTATCGGGTAGTTATTGGGGCCGCAAAGCTGCTTCCCCACAAGACGAAGCTTTCCCCATGGACGAAGTTCCCACGAGAGCAGGTTTCCGGACGAGAGAGGCATTCCGCGACTGAGCACGCCCGCGGTTTGGCCCCACACAATCGGAACGGAGTGGTGGTGCCCGGTCGGGTCGAGATCGATGACGTCCAGCCCGTCGTCTCCTGCGGCGCGTACCCCGCCAAAGCAGCGGTCGGTGAGGTGGTCCCGGTCAGCGCCGCAGTATGGCGGGAAGGCCACGACGCTGTTGCGGCCACTCTGGTGGTGCGCTACCTCGGGCCGCGCTATCCGCAGGTAACGGAGATGCGTCGGATCAAGGCGGTCGAGGCTCCCGAAAGGCCGGTAG
>JBEKNM010000666.1:0-2625 GCA_049522835.1 Mycobacterium sp. | reverse complement strand
GGTCGTGGCCCATCCAGATCCGTGCGGGGACCGTTGAAGACGCCAACAGCGACAGCAACTTCTGCGCCTACATCGCCACCGCTGTTCGGCACCACATGCTGGTCACCGGCGACGAGTCATTCGCTGTGGCGATGTGGCCGGTGGTGTGCAAAGCAGTCGATTTCGTCATCGACTTGCAGATCGGCTATGGCGAAATCTGTTGGGCACGAAGCGAAACCGGACCTGTCCCAGAAGCACTACTGACCGGGTGCGCCAGCGTGTTCCACAGCATCCGGTGTGCGCTGGCGCTCGCAGGTCTTGTTGCAGAACCACAGCCGGAGTGGGAACTGGCGCTGGGCCGACTGAGCCATGCGCTCGCCGCCCATCCGGAAGCGTTCACCGAGAAGGACCGCTACTCGATGGACTGGTACTACCCCGTCCTTGGTGGTGCGCTTCGGGGCTCGGCGGCCGTCACGCGAATAAAGCAGCGCTGGGATGATTTTGTGGTCAGCAATCTTGGCATTCGCTGTGTGGATGACCGGCCCTGGGTGACCGGCGCCGAAACGTGCGAACTTGTGATGGCGCTAGATGCCATCGGCCACCGGTCAGCCGCGCACCGGCAATTCGCTGCGATGCAGCACCTGCGCGAAGACGACGGCTCGTACTGGACGGGTTTGGTATTCGCGGATGGGAAACGCTGGCCCGAGGAGCGCACCACCTGGACCGGGGCGGCGATGATCCTGGCGGCTGACGCACTGTCGGACACCACTGCCGGCGCGGGGATCTTCCGCGGCGACGGGCTGCCGATGGGTCTAGAGACCGACTTCGATTGCGAATGTGTTGTCAGCGGCCAGGGCCGCTGACCGGAATTTTCTTCGGCGCAAGCCCGCGACTTTAGTCGTGGGACGCGTAGGGCCGCGCGCTGATCTGGTGGCAGCGGCGCGGCAGCGTCTTGACCAGTCTGTCGTTCGCCACTACATGCATCACAGCGCCCTCAAAACGCATGGTGACCCGTTGGCCGACCAAGGATGATTCCAGCAGCACCTTGTGACCACCGAGACCGACACACCCGTCGCGGGACACGGTGCGATCGACCTCGATGACCGCGCTGGTGGTGAGCAAGTCCGCGGTGACCGCGCCGCGTGCCGGCTCCGGTCCCGCAATACGTGCGCCGCGGGCCAGGAGGTCGCGCAGGTCGTGCTCGGACAACCGTGAAGGTCGCGTCCGTATCACCGCACCGTCGAGCACGACGTGGATGCTGCGGTCGCTGGCCCACACGGTGACTTCGCGTCGCGCCAGTGCGGCGGTGAACTTGAACTGCTGATTGCCCGGTAGCAGCAGACGCGCCCGCGGCGTCAATGCGGTCTCCCATTCCACTGCGTGAATAGCGCTGACAGACAACGCTTCTGCAGGCGACGGCAGAGTTGGTCTCGGACGCGGCGGAACGACGACTTCGACGACGTCGGGAACCAGCGGGTCGGTGGACACCGGGATCGGAGGAACCGGGTCGGCGGGCGCCGGGGCGAAACACCGTCGCCGGGGTCGCCATCGCCAGCGACTGGTGCGGGCGGCTGTAGTTGTAGCCGTTCACCCAGGCATCGATCGCCTCTTGCGCGGCCTCGATACTGGGAAAGGGGCCAGCGGCATCCAGTAGCTCGCGACGCAGTGTCTTGTGGAAGCGTTCGATCTTGCCGGTCGTGGTGGGTGAGCGAGGCTTGGTCAAGCGCGTGGTGATTCCGTTCTCGCGGCAGATCCGTTCGAACAGAACCTCGGCCGGATACGGTTTCGTGTATCGTCCCGTGAACTGTTTCCCGTTGTCGGTCAACACTTCCGATGGCACACCGTAGCGTGCCATGGCTTCGATGAAGGCGTCGCAGACCGAGCGTATTGAGGGCTCGGTAACAACCGTGGCCATTACGACGAACCGTGCGTGATCGTCGATGCCGGTGACCAGTTTGCATTCGCGCCCGTCGGCCAGGAACACCCCGCCCATAATGTCGATCTGCCACAGCTGCATCGGGGCGTCGCGCTGCCAGCGCCGGTACTTGCGTTTGTGATTCTGCTGCTGGGCAGCCACCAAACCGTGGCGTACCAAGATCCGATACACACTCGACCGTGAGGGCGGCGATGCCACACCCCGCAGGGTCAGCTCGTGGGCAATACGTTGAGCACCCCACCGTGGATAGGTTCGCCGCAGCTCGCAGATCATCGCGACCATCTCTGGCGCGAGCTCATTCGGCGACGTCAGGGGCCGCCGCGATCGATCAGCCAAGCCCGGCAGGCCCGAGGCCTCATAGCGGATGACCCAGGCATGCACCGACTGCCGCGACGCACCGAACTCTCGCGCCACCTGCGCCTTCGGCACACCGTCGAGCACCTGCAGAACCGCCCGATACCTGTGCTCAGTCACCCAATCGGCGGAAGCCCCAACCGTCTTATCGCTCACAGAACAAGCATCAAACCAGACCGTCAACCAACTGCTGAACCCGTCAAGGATGTGTAGAACCCCTGTCGTCCAACATGTCCTGAACCTTTACACGGACAGGCGCAAGGGGTCGCCAGGACCCAGACCACGTTCACGGTGTAAGCCTTCGGGGTGCAGTAGTGCAAGCCGAGCCAGCAGAACAGAGTCCAGTCGGTCACTTT
>JBEKNM010000665.1:0-2626 GCA_049522835.1 Mycobacterium sp. | reverse complement strand
GCGGCATTGGCCAGGCGGTGATTCTTGCGTCGGGTCTCGATGCGCGCGCCTACCGCCTGCCGTGGCCGGCGGGCACCGTCGTCTATGAGGTCGACATGCCGGAGGTGATCGAGTTCAAGACTTTGACGCTGAGCGATCTCGGCGCCGAGCCGACCGCCGAGCGGCGCACCGTCGCCGTCGACCTGCGCGACGACTGGGCCACGGCGCTGCAGGCGGCGGGGTTCGACACCCAGGCTCGCGCAGCATGGAGTGCCGAAGGGTTGTTGGTCTACCTGCCGGACGCAGCCCAGGACGCGTTGTTCGACAACATCACCGCCTTGAGTGCCTCTGGCAGCCGGCTGGCGTTTGAATTCGTGCCCGACACCGCTGCTTTCGCAGACGAGCGGTGGCGCGCACACCATGACCGGATGACTGAACTCGGGTTTGAAATCGATTTAAACGATCTCGTCTATCACGGCCAGCGCAGCCATATCGTCGACTATCTGGCCCAGCGCGGCTGGCAGACCTCGCGCCACACCGTCAAGGAGTTGCACGCGATAAACGGCTTTGTCTATCCCGAGGACGACGTCGCAGCGACCTTCGCCGACGTGACCTATACCAGCGCGGTGCTTGCGCGATAAGACGCACCGGTGTTGCTAAGGCCTGTCGGCGATCAGGTCATCTCTCAGGCGGGTGGTGAGCATCTCCTGAAAGACGGAGCGAGCCGGATCGTACAAATCCTGGAAGGTCGTGACAAGCAGACTCCTGTCGTATTCGGGAATTGTCCCGTTCGGACTCCAAAAGCTGTCGATATCCATCAAGAAAAAGGGTCCAGGTTGGGCCACCGTTATCCGGCGAAGGTGGTAGTTCTGATCAAGCGCCTGTCCGACACCTGGGCCGTAGCGGATGATGAGTGACTTGCCAGGTTGCTGCTCGCGGTAGACCGCGGCACCCTGCCACTCGGTCAGCAATAGACCACTCGGAGCGAGGCGCTGCGGTCCGATCAACGGCTCGGCGATCCAATTGCTCCACTCGATGCGGCCGTTCACGCCGACCGGGACTCGGACCTCGAGGACATAGCGCAGACCGATGCGTTCCACTCCGACGATTGACGAGACTTGTACTCGCGCGTCCACGACCTGCATCGCAACCTCGCAGAAGGCCTCGAAGCTGGTGTAGGCAGTGGTCTCGATGGTGACCGCCTGGTTCTTGAACGAAGCGGCAATTGTGTTATCGCGGTTGACAAAACGGACGAAGCGTTCAGGGGTTGGCGTCGGATTTCCTCCGGGGCCCATCCCCCAAGCCATATCCTGAGCTTGGCGTTCGATGGGCAACAGATCCACGAGAAGGCCTTTGAGCTCCCGGTTGGAGAACTCGGTGAGGGAATCCGTTGCTGGGTGACGGATTTCCATGGTCACCAGTGCTACGGGCGCGTTTGGGTTGGTCTCAGCGTCGCTCATTGGGGCAGCATATCCAAGCCGTCGGGCGCCCGAACGCCGTGGCCACCCTCACCCCCGGACCCACCCCTTCTGGACGACCGGGTTCGTCGCACCGTGATCGAGATAACCGGACCTTGCCCGCAAATGCCCAACACAGGACACGCCCGGTCCGACCGCAAACGGTTGCTTCGAAGCACGCCATGTCTGGCGCGATACCCGAACCTTTTCGTCGACCCGCGCCTCGGACAGAGGGCCTTGAGGATCAGCCGAAGCGACTGTCAAGCATCAGCCGAAATACTGTCAGGCACCACCCGAAACTGAAATGTCGGGCATCACCCGAGGTAATGCACATTTTCGGTGCCCCCACTAGGACTCGAACCTAGGACCTGCGGATTAAAAGTCCGTAGCTCTACCAACTGAGCTATAGGGGCGCGAAGATTTAGGATACTGGCTTGGCTGTGATGCTCGTTTGAGGATTAGGCCCGCGGTGACCTAAGCTGGCCTGGCTCCCAACGGTGGCTACGTTGCGAGTACCCCGGAGAGATTCGGTTCTGGCCCCCTTCGTCTAGCGGCCTAGGACGCCGCCCTTTCAAGGCGGTAGCGCGGGTTCGAATCCCGTAGGGGGTACCTGCGACGCGGTGCTGCGGAGCAGCAATACAGCAAGGCCCTGTGGCGCAGTTGGTTAGCGCGCCGCCCTGTCACGGCGGAGGTCGCGGGTTCGAGTCCCGTCAGGGTCGCCAATGCGGCCAGGCACATGTTGCCTTCCGGCCAGGTAGCTCAGTCGGTACGAGCGTCCGCCTGAAAAGCGGAAGGTCGCCGGTTCGATCCCGGCCCTGGCCACCATTCTCTACCTGCATTGACACGGGTCTTGCACTCGGTTGTCAGTTCGATTCGTCCGGTTCTTGTCCGGTCTTCGGTGTGTGAGTCTCGGTTGCGTGAAGCTGATCGAGGTTCGTTGCGACCTGGTCCAGCTCGTCGGAGTAGAGGTCGCTGTAGATGTTCGCGGTCACGGTCGGCGTTGAGTGGCCCATGGTCTTCTGCACGTAGCGAAGGTCAGCGCCAGATTTGCGGGCCAAGCTGGCATAGGTATGGCGCAGATCGTGGATGGTCAACGGAGCCAAGTTGGTTATCTTCAGTGCTTTGTTCCAATGCGTATGCCGGCGCCAGTTGTTGGACCGGAGCATCGCGCCGTTGGACGACGTGACGGC
>JBEKNM010000664.1:0-2626 GCA_049522835.1 Mycobacterium sp. | reverse complement strand
CCACCGCGCTGCCCGCAGGCGCCACCAAGGCGGTGGGCTGGAGCCCTAACGACTGGGTCGACAACACTTTGCAGATCTGGAAGCGGCTGTGCGATCCGATGGCCCAGCAGATCTCGACGGTGTGGGCGTCTGCGCTGCCCGAAGAGGCCAAGGGCATGGCCGGCCCGCTGATGGCGATGATGGCGCAGATGGGTGGCATCGCGTTCGGCTCGCAGCTGGGCCAAGCGCTGGGCAGGTTGTCCCGAGAGGTGCTGACCTCCACCGATGTCGGTCTGCCACTGGGACCCAAGGGTGTGGCCGCGATACTGCCCGATGCTGTCGAATCGTTTGCCGCCGGACTCGAGCTGCCGCGCAGCGAGATTCTGACATTCCTGGCCACGCGTGAGGCCGCGCACCACCGGCTGTTCAGCCACGTGCCGTGGCTGTCCAGCCAATTGCTGGGCGCCGTAGAGGCCTACGCCATGGGGATGAAGATCGACATGAGCGGAATCGAGGAGCTGGCACGCGACTTCAATCCCGCATCGCTGTCTGATCCTGCGGCCATCGAAAACCTACTCGGTCAGGGCGTATTCGAGCCCAAGGCGACGCCGTCGCAGATGCAGGCGCTGGAACGGCTCGAGACACTGCTCGCGCTGATCGAGGGTTGGGTGCAAGTCGTGGTGACCGCGGCCCTGGGTGACCGGATTCCGGGCGCGGCCGCGCTCGCCGAGACGCTGCGCCGGCGCCGGGCAAGCGGTGGCCCGGCCGAGCAGACATTCGCGACGCTGGTCGGCCTGGAGCTGCGGCCACGCAAACTGCGGGAGGCCGCCGCACTGTGGGAACGTCTGGCGGAGGCCGTCGGCGCGGACGCCCGCGATGCCATCTGGCAACACCCGGATCTATTGCCCGGCGCGGATGATCTCGACGAGCCAGCCGGCTTCATCGACCGAATCATCGGCGGCGACACCAGCGGTATCGACGAGGCGATCGCCAAGCTCGAGCAGCAGGACGGCGACAGTCGCGACACCCAGGACCCGGGCCCCGACGGCGGTTCTGTGGATAACTGAGCGAGGCGTCTGCCCCGGTCGTGGCACAGTCTCAACTCATGCCGCGGACCGCGTCTTCCCTGTATGCGCTGGATCCGGCGATGCCGGTGTTGCTGCGACCCGACGGCGCCGTGCAGGTGGGCTGGGATCCGCGCCGCGCCGTGCTGGTCCATCCGCCGTGCGGCCTGGCGGCGGCCGAGTTGGCCGCCCTGCTCCGGTGTATGCGATCACCGATACCGATAGCCGAATTACAGCGGCAGGCCGTCGACCGTGGGCTGGCGGACGCTGGCGGCCTGACGAACCTCGTCGCGCAACTGGTGGGCGCCGGCGTCGCGACCGGCGGATGCCGTCCGTCCCGCAGCCGCGCGGCCTCGATCCGGGTACACGGCCGCGGGCCGCTGTCGGACCTACTCGTGGATGCGCTGCGTTGCTCGGGGGCCCGGATTGCGCACAGCAGCCAGCCGCATGCCGCAGTGTCACCCGCCGCCGTGGATCTCGTAGTGCTGGCCGACTACCTGGTCGCTGACCCGCGCATGGTGCGCGATCTGCATAGCCGGGGCGTCCCGCACCTTGCGGTTCGGGTACGAGACGGCACCGGGCTGGTGGGGCCGCTGGTCATCCCCGGCATTACCAGCTGTCTGGGCTGCGCGGACCGGCACCGAAGCGACCGCGACGCCGCGTGGCCGGCTATCGCTGCCCAGCTGCGGGACACCATAGGAGTGGCCGACCGTGCCACCCTGCTGGGAACCGCGGCGCTGGCGCTCAGCCAGGTGAATCGGGTGATCGCGGCGGTGCGGGGGGACCAGGCGGTACCCGATCCCGGACCGCCCCAGGCGCTGAACGCAACCCTGGAGTTCGACCTCAACGCCGGCGCCATCGTCGCGCGTCAATGGACCAGACATCCCTTGTGCTCATGCTGAGATGGTTGTGCGCCGAAAACCCGCCCCATCCGGCAGCGATTCGGGCCAGCAAATGCGGCGCGGACGGGCTTCACAAATGGTCGTGATCGTCAAATTTCGTAAAGACAGTTACTGAACGTCATGGATGATGGATATGTGGCAGACATCAAACGCGGCCGTGCTGCACGGAACGCGAAGCTGGCCAGCATCCCCGTCGGCTTCGCCGGTCGGGCTGCGCTCGGGTTCGGTAAACGGTTGACCGGTAAGTCAAAAGACGAGGTCCAGGCCGAGCTGATGGAGAAGGCCGCCAACCAGTTGTTTACCGTTCTGGGCGAGCTCAAGGGTGGCGCAATGAAGGTCGGCCAAGCGTTGTCGGTGATGGAAGCCGCAATTCCCGAAGAGTTCGGTGAGCCCTACCGCGAAGCGCTGACCAAGCTGCAGAAAGACGCCCCGCCGATGCCCGCCAACAAGGTGCACCGGGTGCTCGACGCCCAGCTGGGCACCAAGTGGCGGGAGCGGTTTACTTCGTTCGACGACACACCGGTGGCCTCGGCCAGCATCGGCCAGGTGCACAAAGCGGTGTGGTCCGATGGCCGCGACGTAGCCGTCAAGATCCAATACCCGGGTGCCGATGAGGCCCTGCGGGCCGACCTCAAGACCATGCAACGGATGGTCGGGGTGTTCAAACAGCTCTCCCCCGGC
>JBEKNM010000663.1:0-2641 GCA_049522835.1 Mycobacterium sp. | reverse complement strand
CGAGCCGGGCAGCTGGCCGCTACCGTCGGCGACCACGCCACAGCAAACGTGGCTGCGGGCCGTCGCGGCCGGCGGGCAGGGGCGCTACGCCAGTGCTTACCGCGACTTGGCATTGCTGCGTCGAAGCGTTCCGGCCGGCCCGTTGATCTCGCTGGGCCTCAGCACGCAGGGATCTTTCCTGCGCCAGCTCGGCTGGCACACTCTGGCGCGGCGCTGGGACGGTCGTGCCCTGGCGCTGGCCGGCGGCGATCCCGAGGCCCGTGGCGACGCGCTGATCGGGCTGGCCGCCGACGCGCTGGGCGTCGGCCGCTTTGCCGCAGCGGCGACGTTGCTGACGCGCGTGGACCCGGTGCTGTTGCAGCATGCGCCGGTGCCCGACCGGCTCGCGGTGCGCCTGCGGTGGGTGGCTGCTGAGTTGGCGATGGCATCTGGCGACGGGCCGGGCGCGGTCCGCCATGCCGAGGAAGCCGTCGAGCAGGCGCAGGCCATGGTCGTTTCGTCGGCGCGACACCGGGCCAAAAGCGACGTGGTGCTGGCCGCCGCGTTGTGCAGCGCGGGCAGCATCGAGCGCGCACGCGCGGTCGCCGAGGCCGTAGTAGACGCCACCGGCCGGTTGGGGCTGATCCCGCTTCGTTGGGCACTGGCCTGCTTGCTGATCGATATCGGAAGCGTCACGTTTGCGCCACAAGAGCTGTGTGAAATTCGGGATGTCTGCGCAGGCCAAGTGCGGCGCGCCGGTGGAACCTGGCGTTCCGGCTGAAACGGCCTTTCGGCCGTTATGGTCATTTCGTTGGTTAGGTCCTTGATGTGTCCGGTTCGTAACGTTGGAGATACCGCCGTCGATGACAATTCAAGGAGAACGTCTCGACGCTGTGGTTGCGGAGGCCGTGGCAGGAGACCGGAACGCCTTACGGGAGGTGTTGGAGACCATCCGTCCGATTGTCGTGCGCTATTGCCGAGCGCGAGTTGGCACAGTCGAGCGGGGAGGAATGTCAGCGGACGACGTGGCTCAGGAGGTGTGCTTGGCCACCATAACGGCACTGCCGCGCTATCGGGATCGAGGACGCCCGTTCCTGGCCTTCCTGTACGGCATCGCCGCCCACAAGGTGGCTGACGCCCATCGGGCCGCGGGCCGCGATCTTGCCTACCCCGCCGAATCACTTCCCGAGCGCTGGTCGCGCGACGCCAACCCGGAGCAGAGGGCCATCGAAGCCGATTCGGTCAGTCGGATGAACGAGTTGCTCGAGATCTTGCCCGCCAAGCAGCGCGAGATCTTGATCCTGCGGGTTGTCGTCGGTCTGTCCGCCGAGGAGACCGCCGCCGCCGTCGGCAGCACCACGGGAGCGGTCCGGGTGGCCCAGCATCGTGCGTTGTCACGGCTGAAGTCAGAGATCGTCGCGGCAGGTGACTGTGCCTGAATTCGGTTCTTCACACTCAGACCGACCGGCGTTGGACGAGTTGGTCCGCACCGATCTGCTCCTCGACGCGCTCGCCCAACGTCAGCTGGCTGATAGCCCGCTTGGTATCAAAGACCCTGACGACGTCGCGCTGGCCGCCTTGCTGGAGGACTGGCGCGACGAGTTGAGGTGGCCGCCGGCCAGCGCACTGGTTTCACCGGAACAGGCCGTCGAGGCGCTGCGCACCGGATTAGCGGACCGTAGGCGCGGTCGTCGCGGCCTGGCGGCGATCGGATCGGTGGCCGCGGCGCTGTTGGTCGCAAGTGGGTTTGGTGCTGTGGTGGTCGAGGCCCGTCCCGGAGACGCTTTGTACGGCCTGCACGCGATGTTCTTCGACCAGCGCCGGGTCAATGACGATTCGATCGTGTTGTCCGCCAAAGCCGATTTGGCGAAGGTGCAGCAGATGATCGACCAAGGTCAATGGGACCAAGCCCATAATCAGCTGGCTGAGGTCAGCAGCACCGTGGAGTCCGTGAACGATGGGGCCAGCAGACACGACTTGGAGGACCAGGTGAATCTGCTGAACACCAGAGTGGAGACGCGGGATCCAAATGCGACGCTGCCGCCCGCCGCACGACCAGCTCCGAAAGGCAAGCCGCCGAATCCTCCGGCCGCTTCGACTACTCCGCCGCAGCCCGGCCAATCCGCGAGCCCGTCACCGAGTCCGTCGGCGAGTCCATCAACGACTACGCCGTCTGCGGGTCGGCACCGGCATCACGCGCCGTCGCCCATTCCATCTTCGGATGTGCCCAGCACGACACGCTAGCCACGACGGGATCGTCACCTCGGCAGGTTTGCCCGGCGGCTCGCGAGGTATTTGCAGCGCAAGCACCGTGCCCGTTCTGGCAACCCCGCAAGCTGGAGCTGTCGACAGCGACCCGTTACGGAGTTGAGGGCGCACCGGGTGGTGTACCGGGACCAGACGGCGGGCCGTTCGGCGAGGGCGGTGAAGGCGGCGACTGATGTGAACAGTCGGGTTCGTAGATCCATGCTCCCCCCACCCGCGTTACGGTTATCCTGCACGTCAGCGGCAGCACGGTAGGTGTATCAGCTGGAGCAATCAGAGCCGCCATCATCCCGGTGACTATCGTTGGACGAATTAGACGGGAGACGAACTTCAACGCGACCCTGCCCGGCGATCGGCGGATCCTGGGTCGTGTCGCGATCGGGTCGGCCATGGCGTC
>JBEKNM010000662.1:0-2643 GCA_049522835.1 Mycobacterium sp. | reverse complement strand
ATGTCCGTTCGCCGGACAGACTGAGTACGTCAGCCCTGCTCAATGCGGCGCATAAGACGCATAGAGGCAGATAAACCAGAGGTCAGTGGCTATCTCGTCCGCCTGAAAAGCGGAAGGTCGGCGGTTCGATCCCGCCCCTGGCCACCACGAGAAGTCCCAGTTCAACGGGCTATTTCGTCTCCGTCTTCCACTACAAATCCCGGAATCTGACTCGGCGATGGGGCCAACATGGGGCCAAAAGTACCGTCACCGCGCCGGCGCGTCTGCTCAGGTGACCTGACCTACATCGTCGAGCGAGTCGAGCGCCGCTGCGATGTTGTCGAGCTCGTCATCGAAAAGATGTTCAGACCGCAAGTCCGAGGAATACCAGTAGCGCACGGTTGAGCCGAATGAGGTCCGCGTCCGATAGACGACCGACCTGCCGGGTCAGGCTGGTGCGGGGGACCGTTGTCACCTTGTCGACCATCAGTCGGCTGGTCTCCGCCAAGCCGGTGGTATCCGACGGTTGCACAGGAATTCGAAGCAGTGGCGCCTCGACGTCACTCGTGGTGAACGGAACAACGCTGACGGAGGCCGTTGCGTCGAACCGGTCATCTCGGATGACGACTACGGGACGTGGTTTTCCGCTGTAGGCGCCGCGGGTGGCCGCGGTGTAGATGTCGCCTCGCCGCACGTTTAGGTGGCGTCGTCCCAGTCGGCCGAGACCGCGTCGACAAAGGCTTGATCATCTAGATCCTGTTCGCTGGCGGCGACGAGTGCCGATTGGCGGTGCGCTTCGCGGACGAACTCAGGGGCGTTCACATCGGGAACCCAGATCTGGATTGGCCGCAGGCCTCGTTGCCGTAGCCGTGCGCGGTGTCGTCGAACGCGGTCCCGGGCAGGTGGCATAACACGATGTTACATGTAACGGCGTGGGCGCGGCGGATACACATCACTGGCATTCACCTTCCCGAACGAGGGCGTCGGCGGTTGAGCACGCACAAGTGGCACGACCGGCCCGCGGCCTCGGAGATCGGCCGGAAGCGTCAGCGTTCGCGCCTCCTTGGAATGCGCCACCGCAACTTGGCCTCGGCGTCGTCATAGCGGACAGATGAGCTACCGAATATTTACCGCCAATGAATCGGAATCGATGGGAATCGCCGGGTTTCCGCCGGAGCTGGTCGGTGGTGAATTCTGTTGCGGCACCGACCTAGCAGGCCCTACCGTGGCGGCTACCGCCCGCTGACGCTCCCGTTCCGCCGCCACGAAATCCGGAGAGTCGTCGTGATGCGCCGTACCAGTTCACCAGAGTTCACCGACAGCATGTGGTGAGGAGTTTCTTTACTGCTATTAAGGGAGAGGTGCTGCGCCGAGGGCCGGCGCGCAGCGACTGATTGACCAACTTTTGGGCGTTTTGGTCATCATTTCTTTTGTAGAACGCACAATCTCGGTTGGCTACCCGACAAGCCGCACAGCTTGCCGGCGCACGGGAAATGCACGTTGCTCATCCGGCGGGCGCCGTCGTCGCGGCGACGGTCCGGACGGTATCGCGCAGCCAGCGGTGCGACGGGTCGCCATCCAGACGTGGGTGCCAGACCGCGTAGAAATGCAGGTCGCCGAATTCGCGCGGGGCGGGGAGCACCCGTGTTTGGGCGGGGTTGCCGAAGTGGGGCACAAGTCGTGCCGGCACGGTCAACACCAGCTCGGTGCCGGGCAAGACGCTCGCCCCCAGCACGTAATACGGCATGCTCACAGCGGTGCGCCGCGCGGCGCGGCTGGCCTGGAGTACCCGATCGACTCCCGGCTGGCCGAAGTCGATGTTCAGATGTGGCCACCGCAGGTACTGGGTCAGGGACACCGATGTGCCCCGCGCCAGGGGATGCTCAGCGGCCACGACGCAGACGAACCGGTCGGTGAAAAGATGCTGGCTGCGGTAGCGGTCGGGTGCGGCGCGGCCGTAGATCAACAGGTCGAGCGTCCCGGCGTCCAGCTTCTCGAAGATGCCCTCGTCGAGGGGCTCACACGTCACGGTCGCGTTCGGCGACTGGGTCAAAATCGTGCGCACCAACGCCGGGCCCAACGCCGAGACGGTGTAGTCACTGACGGCCAGACGAAACGATTGCGCAGCGGTGGCCGCGTCGAAGGTTTCGGGGGCGAACAGCCGCTCCAGGTGCGTCACGGTCGTGGCCAGCTGCCCGCGGATGCGCTGGGCTCGCGGGGTCAACGTGTAGCCGTCGGGTCCACGCACCAACAACTCGTCGCCGAAGGAGCGACGCAGCTGCTGCAACGCGCGGCTCATCGCTGGCTGGCTGAGCCGCAGCCGCTCGGCCGCGCGTGACACATGCCGCTCCTCCAGCAGCGCCACCAACGGAGGCAACAAGTTGAGATTCACCTGATCTATATGCTTATTCGGCATAGACATCATGCTAACAATCTATTTTACAAATAACGTGTCCCCAGCACACAGTTGAGGTTGTGGCCACCAACCGGTGGCATCCGATGGCGACAGCGAGGAAGCACCGATGCGATACATCGCTTGAGAGGCACGCTGGCATCCCACAATCGAGGAGGAACATCATGGGAAAGATTGCCCTTGAAGAGCACATGGTGCTCGACCGGGAGGACCACCTCGACCGCTGGCGCACACTGGTGCCGATGATTCCG
>JBEKNM010000661.1:0-2649 GCA_049522835.1 Mycobacterium sp. | reverse complement strand
CAGGTGCCGTGGTTAGAGCGGGCGAACTTGCGCATCCGGTAGGTGTGCCGGGTGCCGTCGTCGGCCATCACGGTGATGTAGTCGGCGGATACCTCCTCGATCACCCCGGCCTTCTCGGCAGTCACCACGTCGCCGGCGTCGATCGCCGCGCGCAGCTCCATGCCGGTGCCCACCAGCGGCGCCTCACTGCGCACCAGCGGAACCGCCTGGCGCTGCATGTTGGCGCCCATCAGGGCACGGTTGGCGTCGTCGTGCTCGAGGAACGGGATCATGGCCGTGGCCACCGACACCATCTGGCGCGGCGAGACGTCCATGTAGTCCACCTCGGACGAGGGCACGTACTCCACCTCGCCCGCCTTGCGGCGGACCAGGACGCGCGTCTCGATGAACCGGCCTTTGTCGTCGATCGGCGAGTTGGCCTGCGCGACGACGTGGCGGTCCTCCTCGTCGGCGGTCAGGTATTCGATCTCGTCGGTGACCACACCGTCGACCACCTTGCGGTACGGCGTCTCGATGAACCCGAACGGGTTGACTCGCGCGTACACCGAAAGCGAGCCGATCAGACCGATGTTCGGACCCTCCGGGGTCTCGATCGGGCACATCCGGCCGTAGTGCGACGGGTGCACGTCGCGGACCTCCAGCCCGGCGCGCTCACGCGACAGACCGCCGGGCCCCAGCGCCGACAGCCGGCGCTTGTGGGTGAGGCCCGACAACGGGTTGTTCTGGTCCATGAACTGGGACAGCTGGCTGGTGCCGAAGAACTCCTTGATGGCGGCGACCACCGGCCGGATGTTGATCAGCGTCTGCGGCGTGATGGCCTCGACGTCCTGAGTGGTCATCCGCTCCCGGACAACCCTCTCCATCCTGGACATCCCGACCCGGATCTGGTTCTGGATCAGCTCGCCCACGGTGCGCAGCCGGCGGTTGCCGAAGTGATCGATGTCGTCGGTCTCCACCGGCACCTCGACGCCACCGGGAACAGTCATCATGGACTGGCCCTCGTGCAGGCGCACCAGGTATTCGATGGTGGCGACGACGTCTTCTTCGGCCAGCGTCGACGACGTGATCGGCTCACCGACGTGCAACCCGAGCTTCTTGTTGACCTTGTAGCGACCAACCCTGGCCAGGTCGTAGCGCTTCTCCTTGAAGAACAGGTTCTCCAACAGGGTCTGCGCAGACTCTTTGGTGGGCGGCTCGCCCGGACGCAGCTTGCGGTAGATGTCCAGCAGCGCCTCGTCGGTGCCGGCGGTGTTGTCCTTCTCCAGCGTCGACATCATAATCTCAGAGAAACCGAACCGCTCGGTAATCTGCTCGTTTGTCCAGCCCAACGCCTTGAGCAGCACGGTGACCGGCTGCCGACGCTTGCGGTCGATGCGCACACCGACGGTGTCGCGCTTGTCGACGTCGAACTCCAGCCAAGCACCGCGGCTTGGGATCACCTTGACGCTGTGCAGCATCTTCTCGGTGGACTTATCGATGGTCTCGTCGAAGTACACACCGGGCGACCGCACCAGCTGGCTGACCACCACGCGCTCGGTCCCATTGATGATGAACGTGCCCTTCTCGGTCATCATCGGGAAGTCACCCATGAACACCGTCTGGCTCTTGATCTCACCGGTGTTGTTGTTGATGAACTCGGCCGTGACGAACAGCGGGGCCGCGTACGTCATGTCCTTGTCTTTGCACTCGTCGACCGGCGCCTTGACTTCGTCAAAACGGGGATCGGAGAAAGACAGCGACATCGAGCCCGAGAAGTCCTCGATCGGCGACAGCTCGTAGAGCACCTCTTCGAGGCCGCCTACCGGCTTGACGTCTCCGCGGCCGGCAGCGATCTCGCGCCAACGCGGCGAGCCGATCAACCATTCGAACGAGTCGGTTTGTACGTCAAGAAGCCCCGGAACCTCGAGCGGTTCGCGGAGTTTGGCGAAAGAAACTCGGTTCGGGGCTCCGGGCACGGAGTTGTTAGCGGAACTCTGCGGGTGTTTGTGACTTTCGGTAGAACTTGAATGATCCGTCTTGCTCTGGCGGAAATCTGCCAAGATGCATCCTTCCAGCACCTGCGACTCACGAGATCCGGCGGCCACCGGGCCTGTTAGCCGCGATAATTGGGTCGGCTAGGCTGGCGAACGATCTGTCCGAATCTCACGCACGCAACTAGATAGCTGAGCCTCCGGAGAGGCTCAGGCTAAGACCACGTTGTCAAGTGGCGGGTGAGGTGGGCAGGAAGCAGCCAGCGCAACGTCCAACAATAGCGCAGGACTGCGTATTCCTCAACTACCCATAACTACCTGCTGCCCAGGGAGATCGGCGCTGGCTGGCATCTCGACTTCCCCTGGACACATGCTGCCCAACAGATTGACCCGTTTACGCCCCTGTCGTCAAGAGGGCAGGGCGGCGAGTTACGCCAAGTTATCGAGAAAACCCCGGGTCACCGCTTCTTGCGCGCACAAAGTTATGGCCCCGGCAAACCGTGCGTATCGGGGAAGTGGGTCGACGTCTGGCGCGCTAGCCGCCGAACTCGTGCGCCTTCAACCTATGGGTGCCCTCGAGATCGTCGAGGATTGCCGCCTGGGCATCCTTTGGCAGTGTGTGCAACATCTCACGCACCCGCGCCTGGCGCCGAGCGACCGCTTTGCGCTCCGGCATCCC
>JBEKNM010000660.1:0-2655 GCA_049522835.1 Mycobacterium sp. | reverse complement strand
CGGCGGCCTGCACCAATCCCCGGCAATGGGTATGTACAACGCCACCAAGGCTGCGCTGATCCATATCACCAAACAACTGGCGCTGGAACTCTCACCGGGTATCCGGGTCAATGCCGTCTGCCCGGGGGTGGTTCGGACCAAACTGGCCGAGGCGCTGTGGAAGGACCACGAGGACCCGTTGGCCTCGTCGATAGCGCTCGGGCGCATCGGCGAGCCGGTCGATGTGGCGGGCGCAGTCGCCTTCTTGGTTTCCGACGCGGCGAGCTGGATCACCGGTGAGACGATGGTCATCGACGGCGGTCTGCTGCTCGGCCCCGCGCAGGGCTTCCAGGCAAAACCAGGAGCAACGCAATGAGCACGGACGGCGCAGCCGACCTGGACGCGCGGGTGCAGGCGCTGCTCGACGAGCACGACCCGGCAACCAGCGACCCGCGGAGTTTCCTCGGCGCACAGTACGACGCTGGGCTGGCCTGGGTGCACCTGCCGCAGGGTTTCGGTGGGCTGGACTTACCGCGATCTGCCCAGCAGCGGGTTGACGCCAAGTTGGCCGCCGCGGGTGCGCCGGTGGGCGGCACCGTCAAGAACTTCATCGGCATGGGCATGGCGGCACCGACGATCGCGGCGGTGGGGACCGACGAGCAGAAGCGAAAGTTCCTGCGCCCGTTGTTCACCGGCGAGCACGTCTACTGCCAGTTGTTCAGCGAGCCGGGTGCGGGTTCGGACCTGGCCGGGGTGGCCACCCGCGCGGTCCGTGATGGCGACGAGTGGATCGTCAACGGGCAGAAGGTGTGGACGTCAATGGCGCAGCACGCGCAGATGGCCATCCTGGTGGCGCGCACTGATCCGACGGTGCCCAAGCACTCGGGCCTGACCTACTTCCTGTGCGACATGACCCAACCTGGTGTCGAAGTCCGGCCGCTGCGCCAGATCACCGGCGAAGCCGAATTCAACGAGGTGTTCCTCACCGACGTCCGGGTGCCCGATTCGAATCGGCTCGGCGCGGAGGGCGGCGGCTGGCGGGTCGCCACCACCACGCTGAACAACGAGCGGGTTGCGATCGGTTCGCGCGCCGGGGTTCCGCGTGAGGGCGGGATCATCGGCAGGGTCACCGAAGCCTGGCGGAAGGAACCGGGGTTACGCAACCCTGCGATGCATGACGAGCTGATGCGGCTCTGGGTCGACGCAGAGGTCCTTCGACTCAGTGGTGAACGGTCGCGTCAGCAGGCCCTCGCCGGTCAGCCCGGACCGGAAGGTGCCGGGATTAAAGTCGCCTTCGCCAGTCTGGCACAGGCGATTTCGGGTTTTGACATCGAACTGCACGGCGAATCCGGACTGCGCTACGACGACTGGACCATGCGCAGAACAGAAGTCGTCGACCTGATCGGGCGCGACCCCGGATACCGCTACCTGCGGGCACGCGGAAACTCGATCGAGGGTGGCACCTCGGAGATCTTGCGTAACACCATCTCAGAGCGGATTCTTGGCCTGCCCGGCGAACACCGCGTCGACAAGGACGTCGCCTGGAAGGATCTGGCCCGATGAGCATCGGCGACCTGCTGTACTCGGACACCGAGGAGGCATTGCGGGACAGCGTCCGCAATCTGTTCGCCGACCGGTGCCCACCGGAATCCGTTGCTGCGGTCTATGAATCAGTGCCGCAAGACTTTTCAGCTGCGTGGCGAACGCTGGCCGTGGAGCTGGGGGTGGCCGGATTGCTGGTGCCCGAATCGCTCGGCGGCGCGGGGGCGAGCGCGCGCGAGGCCGCGGTCGTCATGGAGGAGATCGGGCGGGCCGTAGCGCCGGTGCCGTTTTTGTCCAGCGCAGTGCTGGCGACGGTCGCGCTGTTGCGTGCCTCGGAAACCGAAACTGCGGCCGACACAGACACCGAGACCGTGTCTGAGCTGGCTCAGGGTGCCCTCACCGCGACGCTGGTAGTGCCACTGTCCACTGCGCCCGGCGATCCCGTCGCCGGGGTCAGCATCGGCGCCGACGGTCTGACCGGCGCGGTCAGCAGCGTCGCGGGTGTCGGCGAGGCCGACGTGCTGGTGGTGCCGGTTGCGGGCCCGGAGGGACCCGAACTGCACACCGTGTCCCGGACCGGGGCCGGTGTCGAGGTGTTGCCAGTGCTGGCGCTGGATATGACCAGACCCCTCGCGGACGTGCGGTTCTCGGGGGCAGCGTCGTCACGCGTTGGCTCGGCGGAGCCCGCACTCCAGGCAGCGCTGGAGACCGGCGCGGCCCTGCTGGCGTCTGAACAACTCGGGGTGGCGCAATGGTGCTTCGACACCACGCTGGCTTACGCCAAGCAACGCAAGCAGTTCGGCCGCGCGATCGGCTCCTACCAGGCGATCAAACACCGGCTGGCTGATCTGTGGTTTGAGGTCAGTTCGGCCAGGTCGGCGGCCCGCTACGCCGCCGACACATGCGCGCTGGGCGACGCGGATGCGACCGTCGCCGCGGCGATCGCTCAGGCTTACTGCAGCGGCATCGCCGTGCACGCCGCGGAGGAGTGCGTACAGCTGCACGGCGGCATCGGGATGACCTGGGAGTATCCAGCGCACTTGTACCTCAAGCGGGCCAAGAGCGACCAGTTGGCCCTCGGCACCGCCTACCGTCACCGGTCGCGGTTGGCCGAGTTGGTGGACCTGCCGTCGA
>JBEKNM010000659.1:0-2660 GCA_049522835.1 Mycobacterium sp. | reverse complement strand
CCGACGGGATGCATCCGGATCTTACCGTCGCCGACGTTATGCTCCTGCTGTGCGGAATCGGCTTCGCCATCCGACATGCCCCCGACCACGACGACCCCGGCCTGCCCGACCGCTACCTTAGTGCCTTGCTGAATGGTGTTCTTAATCGCCACGACAGGTGAATCGTGGTCACCGCCAAGCGTATTCAGCGCCTGCACAAGGACCTGGGCATCAGTTACTTCAGCTTCAGCAAAACCCCCGGCACATCCTGGGACACCTTCGGGAAGCTGATCGCCGCGCTCCGATAGCCCACACACCTACGCGCACAAAGGAATTCACTTGGAACGTCCGGCGACCTTCATCCGGTCCAAGTCCGCCATCACGACGGTCCTGCCCGCGGTGACCCACCATCTATCTTCCGATCTCAGCTCAGTACATCTTATACCGATGTAATAAACACTAGATTTAAGCCTGGCTCCGCTCCAAGTCGTGAGCCAAAATTCGGTGACAGTGCGGCTTTGACGCATGCCGAAATGCCCCGCCGAACAGCGATCCGAACGATGAAGCGTGATGCAATAAGTGTTGCAGCACAATAGTAAATACCGATCTATCGAGACCGCGTCGGGGCTCGCGGGCACCGGCGACGCGTCAAAGCGACCGATCCACCTTTGCGCCGCCAGCTGGTCGCCCGGGCGTGACGCAGGGACCCTTGCTAGAAGGCGTCCGTCGTCACATCTATATAGGTAACCGATAGAAACGTGATATGCATAGGGGTATGGAACAGTCATCCCGGCTTGCCAGCCGAGAGGACATCGCCGAGGGGCTAGGGCAGGCGGCGATCCTCGTGGTGCGGCACATGTCCGATCGCGCAGCACTGAACCTGACCGCCTCCGTGGTGCTGGACACGCTCAACCGGGAAGGGACCGGTCCGGGTAACGACGCTGGCCGCGGCGGCGGGCATCGGCCAGCCGTGGTCACCCGGGTCGATGACCCCGAAGACGGGCGGGCCGCTCTGGTAACCATCACCGACGACGGGCGGGCGCCGCTGGACGAACAACGGCGCGGCCGCCGCGACCAGCTGGCCGAACTGCTGACCGCCCTGCCGGCAGAAGACGAGGCCACGCTAACCCTGGCCATGCACGTGGCTCTGCCCATCATCCGCCGACTCATCCACAACGCTCACCGGTCCCGCACCCACGGAGCGGCCGATCGCCGCACCGCGTCACTACCCATGAAGACGCGCGTCGGCTCCGCGGTACCGCCGAACACACGGGAGCCAGCATGTCTGTGACCACGCCGATCACCACGCCCTTCAAATGGGAAACCACCGCCGCCGAGGTTGTCGCCGGGATCGATCTGGCCGGCAGCCGGGTCATCGTGACCGGTGGGGCATCCGGTATCGGCATCGAGACCGCGCGTGCGCTCGCCACCACCGGCGCAGAGGTGACCCTCGCGGTCCGCGACGCCGACGCAGGAAAGCGCGTCGCCTCAGACATCGAGGCCACCACCGGAAACACCCACATCCTGGTCGCGCCGGTGGACCTTGCCGACCCGGCATCGGTCGCGTCGTTCGTCGCCGCGTGGGACGGACCGCTGAACGTCCTGGTCAACAACGCCGGAGTCATGGCATGCCCGCAGACCCGCACACCGCAGGGCTGGGAGCTTCAGTTCGCGACCAATCATCTCGGCCACTTCGCGCTGGCCGCCGGGCTGCACCGCGCGCTCGCGGCCGCCAGCGGGGCCCGCATCGTCTCGGTCAGCTCCCGAGGCCACCTACGCTCGGGAGTGGTCTTCGACGACATCCATTTCCTCAACCGCGCCTACGAGCCGTGGGACGCTTACGCACAGTCCAAGACCGCCAACGTGCTTTTCGCGGTGGAGGCGACCAGGCGCTGGGGAGGAGACGGCATCACCGCCAACGCGCTGCAGCCGGGCGCCATCCGGTCCAACTTGCAGCGCTACGTCACCGACGAGGACCTGGAGCGCGCCCGCGAACACATCGACGACGACAATGGGAGCTTCCACTTTAAGACCCCAGAGCAGGGAGCCGCAACCTCGGTGCTGCTCGCGACCTCACCGCTACTCCAGGGAATCGGCGGCCGCTATTTCGAAGACTGCAACCAAGCAGGACCAAACCAACCCGGCACCGGTCGTGGCGTCGCCCCCCACGCGCTCGACCCTGACGCGGCGACGCGGCTCTGGGAGATCTCCCTCCACACGCTGGCATCCTGACGACAAACCGCGGAGCTGCGTTTTATACCCGGACGCTGCTCACTTCCCGCGGCCCGCGTCTTTCATCCGTTCGAGGTTGGCCATCACGACGGTCTGCCCGTCGGTCGCGGCCAGCGCCCTGGTGTGTCCGAGATGATGCATGTCGAAACAGGAGGCGATTGCGGTCGAGAAGCCCATGGTGTCCAGGGTGTGGTTAACCGCCCGCTTGGCCATCCGCAGCGCCCAGGGGTCGGTCTGGGCTACGCGGTGAGCGAGAGTCATGGTGGCCGACTGCAAGTCCTGCAAGGGCACCACGTGATTGACCATCCCGGTGCGCAGCGCCTCCTCGGCGGTCACCGAACTGGCGGTGAACAGCATCTCCTTGGCCTTGCGGGGCCCGAGTTCCCAAGTGTGAGCGTGGTATTCGACGCCCATGATGCCCATCAAACCCACCGGATCGGAGAACTGCG
>JBEKNM010000658.1:0-2662 GCA_049522835.1 Mycobacterium sp. | reverse complement strand
TGCGCCCTGCGTGCTCGGCCTATGCATTTGAGTTTGTCTGTAGTAGGTCAACAGATATAGGTGCCAATCAATGCAGCCGGCCGGCGCAACGGGCGAGAATGCCGCTGCAACTGATTAAAGATGGTCGCCTTGCCGAATGGATCGGCAAGGCGACCATTTTTCGGCCCCCGATCAGGTTGCGGTGACGGCGATTTCGCGGCCGAGCTGATAGCCGGACACCAGCGTTAGTGTGTCACCGCTCCAGAACGAGCCGGGGTCGAACCAGTTGGACTGCTTGGCGGTGGCGATCAGTCCCATCTCCTCGTAGGTGATAGCGACTGTCTCTGCGCGGTAAGCGGTCTCCAGTCCGGCCTCGCGTTGCCGCTCCCGGCGTCGCAGCGAGTTAGCGTTTCGGGTTTGGTTGACTGTTCACACGCGTAGATGGGGCGGTCTTTGTAGAGGCCGGCGTGGTGTGTCGTTTTGGGAACGGATTTGGGAACAAAACACCGCGGAACCGGCCAGAATCAGTGGGATGTGGCGCAACCGGCCGGACGCTTGAATAGCATTGACCTGCTGCATTTGAGACTCTGCGAACAGTAGGACACTCCTAGTGCGTAGCTCATAACCCAGCGATAGCCGTCAGGTCGCGCAGGCGGTCCATACTCGGGCGAGCGGGTTAGTTCACGGATCTCAGTCCAGGTCGGCGAGGGCCTTGCGGGCGGCTTCTAGTTCGGCTTCGAGGGCGGCGACCCTGGCGGCCTGCTGGGAGCGCGCCTCTTCGATGACCTCGTCGATCGGGGTGGAGAGGTCCTCATGCAGTTCCTTGGCCGCCCGGGAGACGGCGGCGGCCGCGACCGCGAGGTTGCGGGCCAGGTAGGTGGTGCCCTGCTTTAGCTCCGCGCGCCATTCGCCGTCGGCGGTACCGGTGACAGTGAGAGTCAGCTCGAGAGTCTTGGTCTTCTTGCCGGCCGCCTTCTTGGCCGGGGCCTTCCTAGGCTTCTCCTCGGCAGAAGCTTCAGCGGCTGCCGCGTCGAGCGCCGTCGTACTCCCAGGCGAGGTGCTCTCGACAGAATGAACCAAGACGTCGGGAATGTCGAAGTCGGTGGACGGCGCTTCTGGTGCCAGAGTGTCTATAGTCATCGTTGCGGCGATCTCCTCCTGAACATCGCCCGCAGTGAGCGGGCTGGTACTGAGAGCTTATTAGAACACATGTTCGACTCCCGGGCCAAGTTGCCACTCACTCCAACTCGCCGCTGACCATGCCCGACTATGGCGCGACTTCGACTGTGGCACGGGGAAAAGCGGTGGCGTGTTCCCGGTGAATGAGTCCGGACTAAGTATCGGGGACTCGCCACGCGGCATAGCCACATGAGCAAGCCGCAGCGAGTGTAAGCAAGACAGTTCCAGCAGCAATGGCCTTTCGCGCAGATGGCTTACCGAACATTGGACCGCTCCGGGTTTGACGCCAGCTTCATGTTTGAGACATCTGCGGCCCAGGCTATGTGACCGTTGCGGTCCGCGGTCATGATCTGCTGGAAAACGGCGACTTCTAGCGGTAACCCTGCATATTCCGTCGTATTGCCGGACCGTGCGGCGGGAGAGCGCAGTTGGACTGACTACGACGGTCACCGCGGCGCACGCGGCCTCCGGCACAGTGGCGAAGAGGCTAGCATCGGACGATCGCCGGTAGGAGGCGTTGGTCTATCACCGCGGTTGGTCGAGGTAGCGGCGCGCGCCCCAGTAGTTTTCGTCCAGTCGAACCGGGGTGATGCGCACTGGTATCCCCTTGTCGACTGCCTCGATCATCTCGCCGTTCCCGGAATACATGGCCACGTGGTAGATCGCGTCGGGATTGTCGGGGTCCCTGCTGCCGTGCGAGTAGAAGAGCAGATCGCCGGGCTGGAGCTCGGATTTGTCGACGGGGCGGCCCTGGCTGTCGGCGGCTTGCGGGCCGGCATCGCGCGGGAGGGTGATGCCGTACACCTGGTAGATGGTGGAGGTGAAACCGGAGCAGTCGAACCCGAACCCGGCACGGCCGCCCCACAGGTAGGGGACGTCCACGAACACGGCGGCGTACCGGGCCAGATCGGCTGCGGTGGGATGCGGTATGTCCGTGGGCTTTTCGTAGACCGCCACCGTTCGGGCATCCAGCCACTTCGGGCCGCGATCGGGAGTGGCCACCAAAACCGCCTTGTCGGTGCGGCTCAGGACCGGAAGCCTGGTGTTGGTACTGATCTCGAGGTCGTGATCGGTGAGTCCGGAATCGCGATACAGCCAGGTGGTGATGCCGCGATCGGCGAGCGCGAGGGGCTCGGATTTCTTCAGTTCGCCGTAGACCGGGTCGGTCGTCAACTGGGCCTTGGGAATCCAGCCGGGATAGCCCAGGGCATTGTTCGGTGCGGGCTGGCCGGGGACCACTACCTCGTCCCAGTCGCCCTGCTCCCCCACCACAGAGACGCGGTCGCCGAAGAGGGCCTGCGTCTGGGTGAGATGGTCCGAGCTGAGCGCTTCCTGCTGGTCCGGCGTCATATCCGACAGCCAGCCGCGAATATCGACCGGATTTGTCAGGGCGGGATGATCGACCGGACGCGGGCTCTGCGGCGTGGTCCACACCGTGGCCACCGAAACGGCGACATAGGCGCTAGACGCCCCCGACCGCGGGGAGACGTCGACATGCGCAGCG
>JBEKNM010000657.1:0-2673 GCA_049522835.1 Mycobacterium sp. | reverse complement strand
GCAAATCTCACACCGCGCCGGCCGTAATACCGGCGCCTGGCCATCGATCATCGAACAAGCCACCCTCGCGACGATGATCCAACGCGGCGACCTCGAACACCACCTTCGTGCAATGCGCCGATGCTACCGCCGCCGCCGCGACACCCTTGTCGAGGCGCTCAGCGAGACCCTCGCCCTCAGCATCGGCGGCGCGGCCGCCGGCCTTCACCTGATCGCATGGCCCCCTGAGGGCACCGACGTCAACGCGATCGCCGCCCAGGCCCGCGAGCAGGGGATAGCGCTAGACACCTTGCATTACCGCTGCTGGGTGCAATCACCCAGCCCTCCGGCGCTGCTGCTCGGCTACGCCGCCATCCCTGAACACTCCCTGCGTCAAGCCGTGCGCATACTGGCCCGCTTGCCCGCAGCCGCACCAATGCTGCTTGCAGCCAGACCCCGATCGTGAGACAAGTAAGCATGGTGGCGTGGGGCTCGGCGACAACACTGCAGGTGGTTTGAATGTCTCGACGCCGAAGAGGGGTTCGCCGACCTATGAGCGCAGGTAGGAACCGCGAGGACGTCCGTCGGCGGCTCGAGGAGCGCTACCGGCGGCTCGCGGACTCCCGTAAGGTGCGGCCGGCCGCCGCAATCGTCGCCCGGTTCAACGAGATCGACGGCGGCACGCTGGGCGTACTCGTCTCGATCGAGCTGTTCACCACGGTCCTCCCCTTGATCATCATCGGATTCAGCTACTTGTCGGGCTTCGCTGAGAACGTCAGTCCCGGCATACTCTTCATCCGGGAGCTCGGCCTCGGATACCCCCTGAATGACCGGGTCCGCGCGGCGTTCGGCGCTTCCTCGGGATTGAGGTCGAGTTGGACGTTCATCGGAGTCGCCGGATTCCTCGTGTGGGGAATCCCGATGTCGATCACCATCGCCGGAATCTTCGCCAAGGCCTGGCGCCGTGAGCAGTTCGGGCTGACCGAGAGGCTGCTGCGGGGCGCCACGTGGTTCGTCCTGTACCTGACGATGATCGCCCTTCGTGAACGGATCACCTTCGGCGGCGATCAGACCGGTGCGATCCGAGCGTTGCTGTTCGTTGCTGCCCAGATACCGGTCTGGATCTTCTGGTCGCTCACACCGGTTCTCCTGGTCCGGGACGGTGGCCGGGGCCGGACGTACCTCGCGCTCGCCGGGCTCGCCGGTGTGGTGATCGACGGAACCATTCTCCCGCTCGCCGCCCGGATCCTCTTTCCGCAGTTACTCAGCGGCTGGGACGGCTTCGGCCCGATCGGTGTCGCGATGGCATTGATGATGTGGTGCATGGTGATGGGCATCGGATGGATCGTGACAGCATGCGTAGGCGCGGTCCTATGGGAGCGCACGGCCCCGCCCGAAACGGTCATCGAGTCACAGACAGCCGAAGTCAGCGCCTAGCACCGTAGTGAACTTGTGCTGCTAGAAAGGGTTTCGCCCTCTCCGGTGTGCGATAAGGGTTGCAATGCCCGGATTACTGGTGGCCTGGGATGCCTTGCAGACCATCTCGGATACTCTGCAGGCCACCCGGGATGCCTTGCAGACGACCCTGGATGGATTGCAGATCAGACAGAGCATTCTGATATGCCTGCTGCGTCTGGTCCAAGCTTGCACCTTCGTACTGAGGACAGTACGAGACGATGGCACCAGCGGTGAACTCGCCGCTTTGATTGGCGTCCCATATCGACGATCGCTGCACGAAGCCGACGGCCGCTGTGAAGTCGGGTTGGTGCGCTAGGAAGTCGCAGACCGCGTGCCCATGGCTCATCACGTATTCGTGGCTGGGAACTGGCACGCCATCCTGTCTCAGCGCGTCGATGAACACCCTGTCCACGGTGTCAAGCGCCGAAGCGGGTGCTTTCGGCGCAGCCGGGTGAGGACTCTCACTCGCAGGCGGGACTACCGTCGGCTGCGCCGCCGGGTGTGGGTGGACGGCGAACATCACCACCAACGCGGCGCCGACGGCTACCAGAGATAGCGGCAATACCGCGAGGGGGCCGAAGCGGCGCAGCACACCCCTGCGTCGGTAAGGCGTGATGTCGTCGGTTTCGACGAGGTCGCGCCGGGTGTCAGCGACAACCCCTCTCTCACACGCGGCAACCGCCTCGATTTCGGATGCCTCCGCGCCGTCGGATAGGCGCTCATCGAGCAGTTCGTCGACCTCTCGGCACGACGGCTCACCGCCCTGCTCACGCATCGATCGACGCACAGTAGCGATGCGCCGCAATTCTGAGTCGATCGTCTGGCGGTCGCGCATATAGTGCAGTCTGAGCGTGTCACAGCGTTGTCACAAGTGCGGGTCCGCGAAGCGGATGAAGTCCGACGGTCATACGGCCCGGGCCATCGCTAAATATCTAGGTGTCAGTCGCGCGACGCTGTACCGCGACCTCACCACCGCCTGACCGGCAAGTTGGCCGACGGTCTCGACCGTTGCCCTTTGCCATTGGCGCGCAGCCGCCGAGACCAAGCCTGTGACTCGGCGGGCGGCGCCCACTGCCAAAAGCTTTGACGACTCATGGTCAGTGTCTGAGGGTGTTTGCTATGTGCGCTACGGCGATGGTTCGAGCCCGGCGGCCTTCGGGGACTGGTAGCAGTGGGTAGACGTGGATGGCGCCGGGTTCTTCGTGGTAGCTGTTGTTGTCTCGGGGTAGTTGATCG
>JBEKNM010000656.1:0-2674 GCA_049522835.1 Mycobacterium sp. | reverse complement strand
CCAGCACCGGCGCCAACTGCTTCGTATCACCCGGGTCGATGTCGTGCTGGCGATGGCGGTTGCCGGAACGGTGAACGCGGCGATGCTGCTCGTCGCCGCGATCAACTTGCAGGGCCGCGAGAAAGCCGCGTCGATCAGCGGCGCCTACGTCGCGATCCACCACACGTTGGGAGCGACGATCGCGGTGCTGTTCGCGATCGGATTGCTCGCGTCCGGTTTGGCGTCCGCGTCGGTGGGTGCCTACGCCGGCGCCATGATCATGCAGGGACTGCTGCACCGGTCGATTCCCATGCTGGTGCGTCGTTTGATCACGCTGTGCCCTGCCCTGGCGATCCTGGCGCTCGGATTCGACCCGACTCGCACGTTGGTGCTCTCGCAAGTGGTGCTGTCGTTCGGTATCCCCTTCGCGGTGCTTCCGCTGGTCAGATTGACCAGCAACCGCAAGCTGATGGGTCGCGACACGAACCATCCCGTAACCACTGTCATTGGCTGGGCCGTCGGAATATTGGTTAGTCTGCTTAACGTGGTGCTGATTTGCCTGACGGTGACCGGCTGAATGCCGGCCCGCAGGCATCCCTACTTCGCATATGGGTCGAACCTGTGCGTCAGACAGATGGCGCTGCGCTGTCCCGACGCCGCTGATCCGCGGCCGGCGGTATTGTCCGATCACGACTGGCTGATCAACGAGCGCGGGGTGGCCACCGTCGAGCCGTTCGCGGGCAATCAGGTGCACGGGGTGCTCTGGCAGCTCTCTGACCACGACCTGGCCACCCTGGACAGCGCCGAGGGCGTGCCGGTGCGCTATCGGCGCGACCGGCTGACCGTTCACACCTACGACGGCGCGGCGCCGGCCTGGGTGTACATCGACCACCGGGTGACTCCCGGGCCGCCGCGCCCGGGTTATCTGCCGCGCATCATCAACGGCGCCGTCCACCACAGGCTGCCGCAACGCTGGATCGACTTCCTGCATCGTTGGGATCCCGCGCATTGGCCTCGCCCGAGGCACGCGGCCTCATCCTCTGGACCTGCGCCGCTGTCGCTTTCAGCGTTGTTGAGCGATCCGGGGGTGAGTGAGTCAATTCGGCTGCGGTCGCGTTTCGGCTTTCTTGCGATCCACGGCGGCGGGTTAGAAGAGATGACCGACGTGATCGCCGAACGTGCCGCCGAGGCCGCCGAGGCGTCGGTGTATCTGCTGCGCCATCCTGACCGGTATCCGCATCACCTGCCGTCGGCTCTATTCGACCCCGGCGAATCGCCGCGGCTCGCCGAATTCCTCGATCACGTCGACGTCGCGGTCTCGCTGCACGGCTACGGCCGCATCGGACGCAGCACGCAGCTGCTGGCCGGTGGCCGCAACCGCGCATTGGCCGCCCACCTGGCCCAGCACATCCAGCTGCCCGGCTATCAGGTCGTCACCGACCTTGACGCCATCCCGCACGAACTGCGTGGCCTGCATCCGGACAACCCGGTCAACCGGGTACGTGACGGCGGGACACAGCTGGAATTGTCGGTTCGGGTCAGGGGCCTGAGTCCGCGCAGTCCGCTGCCGGGCGCGGACGGCTTGTCTTCGGTCACCTCAGCCCTAGTGCAGGGTTTGGCGGCCGCGGCCCGTTCTTGGTAATTGTCCTTAGTTCGTTTAACGGAGGTTGTTGGTGGCCAAGGATTTTCGATTCTCGCTCAGCATGCGTTTCTTCAAGTCTCGCGCAGCTTTGGTGGAGAAGGTGAAGCGAGCGGAAGATCTTGGATACGACATCCTCTGCGTGCCAGACCATCTCGGCGCGGCGGCACCGTTTCCGACGCTGACCGCGGTCGCGATGGTCACCACCAGGATCCGGATGAGCATGTATGTGCTGAACGCCGCCTTCTACAAGCCGGCCCTGCTCAGCAGGGACCTGCAGGCCCTGGACGTGCTCAGCGACGGCCGTCTCGAGATCGGGCTCGGCACCGGTTACGTTCGGGAAGAATTCGAGGCCGCCGAGCTGCCGTACCCCAGCGCCGGCGCCCGGGTCGACTACCTCGAACACATGACGACTTACCTGAAGGAGCATCACCCGACAACACCGATCCTCATCGCCGGCAACGGCGACCGGGTGCTGACGCTGGCCGCTCGGCACGCCGACCAGATCGGGCTGACCGGCGCCAAGGTACGCGCCGTCGACGACCCGCTGGCCGAACGCATCGAGTTCGTCCGCAACGCAGCGGGTGATCGCTTTGACGCGCTCGAGCTGAATATGGTGATCACGGCGCTGCCGCGCGAAGGCGAGACCATCCCCGACTTGAAGATGACCCGCGCCTATGCACCGGACTCGTCCGATGAGGAGTTGCTGTCCGCGCCCTCAGTCCTCAGCGGGACACCCCGCGAGATGGCCGACACATTGTCCGAATACCGCGAAAAGTACGGACTGACATGCTTCACCGTGCAGGACAACCACATCGAAAACTTCGCAAAGGTGATCGCCGAGCTGCGCTGATCCGGTCGCTGCTGGCGGTCTGCGGGCAGCCCGCCCGGTAAGCTCAGCCCGTCCGCCCTCGTAGCTCAGGGGATAGAGCACGGCTCTCCTAAAGCCGGTGTCGCAGGTTCGAATCCTGCCGGGGGCACTCACTGTTGATGCAGGTCAGCGGTAATTTTCGGGTGCCCGCCGACTGGTCTTGGCTTGTTCTGGTCGGTGCCTTG
>JBEKNM010000655.1:0-2674 GCA_049522835.1 Mycobacterium sp. | reverse complement strand
CGCCTGGATGACGGCGAAGATGATCGCCCCGGCCTGATCAGGATAACCGGTCACGAACTGGCCCTCGTCGACGCCCTGACGGACAATCGCGCTTAGCAGCGGCGCCAATCGTTCCGCACTCTCGCGATCCACCAGGAGCCGGAAGGCGAGGTTGTCGGGCGCATACCAGACGGGCAGCATCGCCACAAAGAGGTTCTGGCGCTCCGATTTCCAGCGGATGATTTCACCGAAGAAGGCCTGCAATTTCTCCAGCGCCCCCATCGCGGGGTTCTCGACAATCGGCGCGAGGGCCCACTCAGAGTCGCTGACCAGCCGTGTGGTGAGGGCTTCGATCACTGCCGGCTTGGAGTCGAAATAGTGGTAGAAAGCTCCTTTGGAGATTTGCAGGTCGTCCAGAATGTCTTGAACGGTCAGCCGCTCATAGCCGGTGGACAGGATCAGCCGCTGCGCTGCATCGAGGATTTCATCACGCCGCGCAGCGTGCTCTGCAATGTTGACCGTCCTAGCCACCAAAACCTCATTATTATTAGACCGACGGTTGGTTTATTAATTCAGGTTGGCTCGCCGTACGCATGAAGTCAAGAGGGCCAGCCGTAAATTGCCGCACTACAAGTTGTTGGACACCCAGATCGGGTTCGAGTCTAGAAAGCTGCGGCTTGGCCGTCCCTGCGTGGATCGCTCGCCGCAAAATACCCGCCATCGAGGCGCCAAATTGCCTGGCAGCTCCCGAATTGATTGTAGTCGTCCACAGCAACAAGGTCATGCGCGCGCTGCCGGAGCTCGTCGAGCGTTCTTGGCGGGAAACCTTTCTCGCAGCTGACCTGCATACCCTGCACCCACCGGAACCGTGGGCCGTCGCAGGCCGCCTGCGGGTTCTGGCCGTGGTCAGCGATGCGCACCATCACTTGCACGTGACCTTGGGGCTGCATCGTGCCACCCATCACACCGAAGCTCATCACCGGGGTGCCGTCTTTGGTGACAAAGCCGGGGATGATCGTGTGGTACGGCCGCTTGTTCGGCCCGACTTGATTCGGATGCCCTTGAGCCGCAGTTAAATTCGCGCCGCGGTTTTGCAGCGATATGCCGGTGCCCGGCACCACCACGCCGGAGCCGAAGCCCATGTAGTTCGACTGGATCATCGACACCATCACTCCTGAGGCGTCTGCGGCGGTCAGATACACGGTGCCCCCGTTCGGGGCGCCGGCGGATGCCGGTCTCGCCTGATTGCGGTCGATCAGCGCGGCGCGCTGCTTTAGGTACTCCTTGTCGAGGAGGCGCTCCGGGCCCACCTGCATGTAGTCGGTGTCGGCGACATAGGCCTGCGCATCGGCGAAAGCCAGCTTGAGCGCTTCGATCTGCAGATGGACACTGTCTGCGGAATCGGCTGGCAACGAGGACATGTCGAAGTGCTCCAGGATGCCAAGGGCGATCAGCGCCACGATGCCCTGGCCATTGGGCGGTATCTCGTGGATGGTGTACCCGCGGTAGGTTCCGGTGATCGTGCCAACCCAGTCGGCGCGGTGCGCCCCGAGGTCACTGGCACGCATGACGCCTCCGTTGGCCGTCGCGTGCGCCTCGAGTTGGGCCGCCAGTTCTCCGCGGTAGAAGGCCTCGCCGTTGGTTGCGGCGATCTTTTCGAGCGTGGCTGCATGGTCGGGAAGCCTAAACTGCTCACCGGGTTTCGGCGCCCGCCCGGCAGGCATAAACGCCTCGGCGAACCCGGGCTGGGACTCGAACAGCGGCACCTGCGCCGCCCATTGCTCGGCGACCGTCGGGGAAACCAGAAAGCCGTTGCGGCCGTAGAAGATAGCCGGCCCGAAGAGCCGTTCGAACGGGAGTTTTCCAAACTTGGTGTGCAGTTCGACCCAGGCCGACACCGCTCCCGGAACGGTCACCGAATTCCAGCCGAGGGCCGGAACACCGTTGCCGCCGAAGTATTCCGGCGTCCACGCCGCAGGCGAGCGGCCCGATGCGTTCAGTCCGTGCAGTTGCTGGCCGTCCCAGACGATGGCGAAGGCGTCCGAGCCGACGCCGTTGGACACCGGTTCCACGATGGTGAGGGTGATGGCGGTGGCGATCGCCGCGTCGACAGCGCTCCCGCCCGCGGCGAGCATCCGAAGACCTGCCTGGGCCGCAAGCGGTTGTGATGTGCACACAACGTTTGCTGCCAGAATCGGCTTTCGCGGCCAGGCATAGGGGAAGCTCCAACCGAAAGGTGTGGTCACGCCCGCGAGCGTAACGCTGTGGCGGATTCCAGCGCAGTTTTTCGCAGTGGCGTTACGCCGGCGGCCCAAAGGCCCCCGAAAGATCTAGGCCGTCAGCAGCGGTGCCATCCAGGTCAGCTCGGCCGGCAGCTGCGAACTCCAGAACTCTCCGTTGTGCCCGCCGGGCGAGAAACCGCCCGCCGGCGGGTTGGGCAGTTGAGCGATGAACTGCTTGGTCGCGTCGTAGAACGGATCGCTGTCGCCGCAATCCACCCGGATAGGGATCGAGGCCAGCGCCGGCATTCCGAACACCGAGTTCGCCGAAAAGTCGTCGGCCCCGTCGAATGCACCCGGCGCGGCAGCCCCGGAAGACATCCACAGTGCCGGGCTCACCGCGCAGATCGCCGCAGTCCGTGCCGGTCCCAGCCGTCCGCCGAGCAGCAATGCGCCGTAGCCACCCATCGACCAGC
>JBEKNM010000654.1:0-2681 GCA_049522835.1 Mycobacterium sp. | reverse complement strand
TGCGCCGAGAACCTCGAGACCCAGCAGGACGACTGAAGGCCGAACTGGTCTAGATGCGCCTGCGCGCCACGCTTAGTGTGAGTCCGAGAGCGGGGGCTGCTGATGGGAAGGTCGGTCGAAAAGTGGGTATCTCGGAACGCGGCTCAAAGCGAGTAGTTGTTTGGGGCACAGGCTTCGTGGGCAGGATGGTGATCGGCGAGATCGTCAAGCATCCGCTGTTCGAGTTGGTCGGTGTGGGTGTCAGCAATCCGGACAAGGTGGGGCGCGACGTCGGCGACATCTGCGGGTTGCCGGAGAAGCTGGGCATCACCGCCACCAACGACGTCGACGCCTTGATCGCGCTCAAACCCGACGCGCTGGTGCACTACGGCCCGACAGCCATGCACGCCAAAGACAACATCGCGCTGATCACACGTTTCCTGCGAGCCGGCATCGATGTGTGTTCGACCGCGATGACACCGTGGGTGTGGCCGACGATGCACCTGAACCCGCCAAGCTGGATCGAGCCCATCACCGAGGCCTGCGACCTGGGCGAGTCGTCGTGCTTCACCACCGGCATCGATCCGGGATTCGCCAACGACCTGTTTCCTATGACGCTGATGGGCCTGTGCTCGGAAGTGCGTCGGGTCCGGGCCTCCGAGTTGCTGGACTACACCAACTATGAGGGCGACTACGAAGTTGAGATGGGCATCGGTCGGGAGCCCGAATACAGCCCGATGCTGGAAAACCGCGACGTGTTGATCTTCGCCTGGGGCGCCACCGTCCCGATGATCGCGCACGCCGCCGGCATCATGCTCGACGAGATCACCACCACTTGGGACAAGTGGGTGACTCCCACCGAGCGCGACACCGCGAAGGGCGTCATCAAGCCTGGGCACGTGGCCGCTGTCCGGTTCACCATCAACGGGATTTACCAAGGTGAAACGCGGATCCAACTCGAACACGTGAACCGCATCGGGCGCGACGCTGCCCCCGACTGGCCGTCCGGCCACGACGATGACGTCTACCGGGTGGATATCGAAGGGACCCCGAGCATCTTCCAGGAAACTGCGTTCCGGTTCACCGACGGCTCGGGACGGGATCCGGCCGCCGCCGGGTGCCTGTCGACCGGGTTGCGGGCGCTGAACGCGGTTCCGGCGGTCAACGACTTGCGCCCGGGCTGGGTCACCCCGCTCGACCTGCCGCTGATCGCCGGCGCCGGCAACATTCGCTGATCGGGTCGCATGGCTGTCGCCGTGTCGTTGTACAGCTCACGCATAGCCGACACCGAAACTGGCTATAGGTATAACCGACAGAATTCGGGGAAGGCGGGCGCGGGGCACGCCGCTGGATACCAGGGGATTGGACCAATGTCAGACGGAGCTAGGGCCGCGCTGGGGCTCTCGATTGGCGCCACCAACCTGGCAGCCGTGACCGCCGATCACGCCATCACCCGCAAGCCCGTGCTCACGCTGTATCGGCAACGTGGGCCCGAGGTCGGCGTGCCGTCGGAAAACCCCAGATTGGACGAGCCAGGGTTAGTGATCAGCGACTTCGTGGACCGGGTTGGTGACCCGGTCGCAATCGTGGCCGCCGACGGCTCGCTGCACCGCAGCGAGGCCCTGGTCGCCGACGGGCTGCGCACGCTGGCCTACGCCGCCACCGGCGGGCGCACCCTGCCAGAAAGCGTCGCGGTGACCTATCCAGCTCACTGGGGATCCAAGGCAGTCGACGCGCTGGGGGGCGCCCTGAGCCTGGTGGGTGAATGGTCGAACCGGGCGCGACCGCTGACGCTGATCCCGGATGCCGCGGCGACCCTATTCGCCGTGCGCGCCAACCCGGGCATACCGGCCCGGGGCATCGTCGCGGTGTGCGATTTCGGCGGCAGCGGGACCAATATCACCTTGGTCGACGCCGCCGGCGATTATCAGCCGCTGGCCACGACCGTGCGGCACCACGACTTCTCAGGCGACCTGATCGATCAGGCGCTGTTGACGGCCGTCATGGCCAACATTGGCAGCGACGATTCATTCGACCCATCGGGCACCTCGGCGATCGGCTCGTTGGGTCGGCTGCGGAGCGAATGCCGTAGCGCCAAGGAGCAGCTCTCGTCGAGCACTGTGGCCACGCTCAACCAAGGGGCCGTGGGCGGCGATATTCGGCTCACCCGGAACGAACTTGACGACGTCATCCGCGATTCGCTCAACGGTTTTATGGCGGTCTTGGAAGAAACCATCAGGCGCAACGGAATTCGCGACTCCGAACTCGTCGCGGTGGTTTCGGTCGGCGGTGGCGCGAACATCCCGGCGGTAACCACCATGCTGTCGGGCAATCTGGGTGTCCCGGTGGTCACGACGCCGCGCACGCAACTGACGGCAGCCATCGGCGGGGCGTTGCGGGCGTCGCGCGGCCCAGACGATGCCAGTGCCACCGCGTTGACGCCGGCCGCATCGATGACGTCGACGCCGTCGGCGCCAATCGGCCCGGCAGTGCGAGAGGCCGGGATGGCCGAGGCGCGGTTGATGCCCGCGCTGGCTTGGTCGGAGGCTGGCGACGACTCGCGCGCCGTGCCCGTCGGCACTGGCGGGCCCCGGAGAGCTGGTGGTTCCGGCTACACGTCTGCGCGCCCGGCGCTGAATTTCCGGCGCACTGCCCGGCCGCGTCCGAAAGTTGCGGAGGCAAAGCCCACAGTCATCCCGTGG
>JBEKNM010000653.1:0-2684 GCA_049522835.1 Mycobacterium sp. | reverse complement strand
TGGCGACGATTTGATCAGCCGCCTCGTCACGAACTACGTCATGACCGGCCAACTCAACCGTGCGACCGCGGCTATGACAAGTGTGATCATGATGCAGGCCGGCCACGAAACCACCGCCAACATGATTTCGTTGGGAACTGTTGCGCTGCTGGAGCATCCCGATGTCTTCGAACGGCTCGGCCAGACCGAGGATCCTGCCGTCATCGCGAACATCGTCGAAGAGCTGATGCGCTATCTCACCATCGTGCAGAGCCAGGTCGATCGCGTGGCGACCGAAGATCTCATGATCGGCGGTCAGTTGATCCGCGCCGGGGAATTCGTCATGATGAACCTGCCCGCCGGAAACTGGGACGCCGGGTTCGTTGACAACCCAGATACATTAGACGTCGACCGAAACACGCGTGGGCACTTGGGTTTCGGGTACGGCGTCCACCAATGTATCGGACAGAACCTTGCCCGTGTCGAAATGCAGGTCGCGTTCGCCACACTGGCGCGGCGCCTGCCAAGGCTGAAATTGGCGCGATCGCCCGATGCGCTCAGCTTCAAAGAAACCGACATTTACGGCATGAAGGAGCTTCTCGTCAGCTGGTGACTGTGTTCTCGCACTGAAAAACGCACTCGACGATAAGGATTCAGTGTCTTCGACTAATTTGCGATTCGACGACCAGGTTGCCGTGATCACCGGCGCCGGTGGCGGTTTGGGTAAGCAGTACGCGTTGCTGCTCGCATCGCGCGGCGCGCGCGTCGTGGTCAATGACACGGGTGGGTCGGTTACCGGGGGTGCGTCGAACACCGAAGCGGCTGACGCCGCCGCCGAAGAGATTCGCCAACTCGGTGGTGAGGCCGTAGCCGACAGCCACAGCGTGAGCATCCCAGAAGGCGGAGACGCGATCATCGGCACCGCTCTTCGTGCTTGGGGACGAGTGGACATCGTGATCAACAACGCTGGAATCGTCCGTGCCGCGCCGTTCGAGCAAATGACGGCCGAGCAGCTCGAGCCCCTCCTGGACGTGCACTTGAAGGGCGCTTTCTACGTGACCAGGCCAGCCTGGAAAGTGATGCGCGGGCAAGGGTATGGCCGGGTGCTCAATACCTGTTCGGCGGCCGGAATCTTGGGTGCCAACGGGATGAGCAATTACGGCTCGGCCAAAACCGGGCTGATCGGCTTGACCCGCGTTCTAGCCGCCGAAGGCGCCAACCAGAACATCAAAGTCAATGCCATCGCCCCGATCGCCTATACGCGGATGCTGGTGCACTCGATTGAGGGCGCCGGGCAGCCGGAGGACGAGTCGGCGCGGGCCGTATTGGATGACCTTGTGAGTCAATATCTTCAGAAGCTGGACCCGGCGCGGGTGGCGCCGGTCGCGGCCTTCCTGACGCACCGCGATTGCCCGGTGTCAGGCGAGATCTATACCGTTGGCGCGGGACATGTTTCACGATTCTTCATCAGCAGGACGAAAGGCTTCTACAGTCCAGCGCTGTCCGTCGAGGACGTGCGGGATCATCTCGATGAGATCCGCGACGAAACCGGTTACACCGTGCCCGGCGGAACCGCTGACGAGATGAGCGAGCTCTTCGCGACCATCATGGCGAACTGAGGCCCACCGCTCTCTAACTGGACTTTCGTGACCGGCGGAGCAAGCCGACGACGATCGCGATGCCGCCTACCACGATGGCGACGACCAAAGACTGAAGCACGAAGATCGCGGAATCGCTGGCGTCATATACAAACCCGACACGGTGGACACGGATCTCGGCGCCGCCCGGGACCGGTTGACCGGTGAATTCAAGGATTCCTACACGTCACTGACCCACGACGTGGTGATCCCGGATCGAAGCATAAGCATATTTCCGCGGTGGCCAACGTACCCGCCGCGGCGTCAATGTCAGCGAGCGCTGACCACGCAGTGGTACTGGTGTTCGTCAACCAGACCGTCACGGTCGGCAATGATCCGCCGACCGATACCGCTTCCAATGTGCGGGTCACCGTTCCTAATTAGTGAGCAGGAGTGGGTCCTGTGCGGCCCGAACGGTGTTGGCCGCTGGCGGGTCTTGGCGAACCGCTCCGAGGCACTGCGATAGCCCCGACGCCGCTGTGACCGCCCGCGCCGACCACACTCATCACCACCAACAGGCGCCAATTCACCGGGACGCAGCCCACACCGGGCCGCCAACACCTCCACCGCGGCACCCAGATCCCTGACGTGAGCGGCCAACCCGCGTATCGCCAGCTGGTACTGATCTTCCACAGCGCGGGTGATCGCCCCCGCCCACCGCGACGACGACACCGCCGTCAACGCCCGCTTACGCTGCGCCCGCCACGCCGACTGCGCCGTGCGATCCACACGCCCCAACCGAACCCGCCCGGCCAACTCGCTGCGATACAACCCGCCCAACACCGTCGCGATCGCGGTCAACGCCGCTGCCTGGTCGGCACTGGGATGTATCCGGGTGCGGATCCGCACCCCCGCCGGCCCCGCAGCCACCACCGGATCCCCAATCCGACGCAGCGGCTTACTCATAGCGCTCATCCTCGCGCATGGCACGTTTGGGCCCAATATGGCGCTGGGCCTGCGACCGCGCCCACTCCGCGAGGTTCACCCCGCCAGACCACCTGCCAACCCCTCTTGTCAGAGCTCCGGGAACCAAAACAGCGTATCCAGCTGAAGCGGCGTCGGAGCCCA
>JBEKNM010000652.1:0-2699 GCA_049522835.1 Mycobacterium sp. | reverse complement strand
GCCGGATTCCTCGACGATCAGTGGCTCAACCTCGGCGATGGCCGCGGCGAATGCGGGCTCGTTAGCCAGCAGGTCCGCGCCCATCGCCGCCCACTGGGAACCTTGCCCGGAGAACACCCACACGGGACCCTTGTCGTCCTGGCCCACCACGTCGGGATATGGAGCGTCACCGTCGGCGACCTCCCGCAGAGCCGTCACCAGCTCCGTGGTGTTGCCGGCCAACACCGCTGTCCGCACCGGCCGGTGCCCACGCCGGCGCGCGAGCGTGTAGGCCAGATCCGGTGCCGCTAGCTCGGTTGCTTGTGCATCGACCCAGTCAGCGAGGCGCCCAGCGGTGTCCCGCAGACCGTCGGCCGAAGTGGATGACAGCGGAAAAAGAAGCGTGCCGTCGCGGCCAGCCCTGGTAACCACGCCGTTGGGTGAAGTGGGCCCGGGGGCTTGTTCGACGATCGCGTGCACGTTCGTTCCGGATATCCCGTACGCCGACACGGCCGCTCGGCGCGGTTGGCCACCGTCCAGCGGCCACGGCGTAGTCTCCTGCGGCACGAAGAGTCCGGTGTCGATGCGGGCCATCTCGTCAGGCAGGGCTTCGAAGTGGAGGTTCTTCGGGACCACGCCGTGCTGGACGGCGAGGACCGCTTTCATCATCCCGAGCGCACCGGCGGCCGCCTGGGTGTGGCCAAAGTTGGTTTTCGACGCTCCAAGCACGCAAGGGTTGCCACGGCCGTAAACCTCGGCGGTGCTCGCATACTCGATAGGGTCACCGACTGGGGTACCGGTGCCATGCGCCTCGACCATGCCGACGGTGCCGGCTTCCACACCCGCCGCGGCCAACGCCGCGCGGTACACCGCGGTTTGCGCCTCCGCCGACGGCATCGCGATATTCACGGTGTGGCCGTCCTGGTTGGCGGCCGTTCCACGCACGACAGCCAGAATCCGGTCACCATCCCGTTGGGCATCCGAGAGTCGCTTGAGCAACAGCACCACGCAGCCCTCGCCGGACACGAATCCGTCCGCTTTGACATCGAACGCGTGGCAGTGTCCGGTGCCCGACAGCATGCCCCCCGCCGACGCCGACGCGGACCTGCGCGGTTCCATCATCACGTTGACGCCGCCGGCGAAGGCAAGCTTGCTTTCGCCGTCGTTCAGGCTGCGGCAGGCCTGGTGGATGGCAAACAAACCAGAAGAGCAGGCGGTGTCCACGGTGCTCGCGGGACCGTGGAGCCCGAGCGCGTAGGCGATGCGCCCGGATGCCATGCAGGAAATGGTGCCGGGGTTTCCGTACGGCCCGTCGAAGGCATCGGTGGCGATGTGCACGAATTGGTAGTCGCCGTAATTCAATCCAACGAAAACGCCGGTTTCGCTAGCGATGGTCGCCTTGGTGAGGCCGGCGTGCTCCATGGCCTCCCACGCCGTCTCCATCAGCAAGCGGTGCTGGGGATCCATCGCCGTCGCTTCTTTATCACCGATGCCGAAGAACTCGGGATCGAAGTCGCCGACGTTGTCCAGGAACGAACCCCACTTGCATACCGACCGACCAGGCACGCCAGGCTCGGGGTCGTAGTAGTAGTCGACGTCCCAGCGCTCGGCCGGAATCTCGGCCACCAGATCGTCACCGCGCAGCAATGCGTCCCAGAAGAGGTCAGGGGAGTTGATGCCTCCCGGCAGCCGGCACGCCATGCCTATGACAGCAACCGGGGTAACACCTGCCTTATCCACTGTTCTTCACCTCTCCTTGCCTATGCATAAGTTCTTATCACTGCGTCGAGCTCTTAATGGGTGCTTCGAGAAATATCGCTGAGTTTTTCTGTCCGAGCTGGGAACTCCGCAGCGTCGGACGAACAACCCACCGACCCCCACAATCGAAGCCAGCTTTTTGCCCTTGGCGCGATCAGCAGCGTAGCTGCTTGGTTCCACCCATGTGGGCGAATCGTGCAGACGTCCAGGAAATTAACATCGTTTGGCAGACGGGCAAAAACGGGTACCCCATGGATCGTTGATCGGTGGCTGCTACGCCAGCGTTACGGTGGTGTCAAAGCTGGTGGTAGAGGCGCTATCCGTGTCGCAACGCACACTGGCAGCCGGGCCGTCGGCCCGCGCCTGACGGTTGGAGCCGGTCTGAGCACGCAGACGAGCAAAGTGAACGAGGTGTCAAAGGTCACGCCGGGAATGTGCCGCCCGTCACACTATTAAGTCTCTAGCCCCCGGAAGAACGCCAGGCAGGCGCCATTCCATTTCAGGCGCGCCTAACTGCGCAGGGCCCGGTTATGTTGCAGCTATGTCAAATGAGTCATGCTAGGCGTTATAGCGAAATCCCGCGGGGAAACGCGGGAATCTTTAACAATCTCGTCTAGCTAATCAATGCCGACTCGGGCGGCCACCGCTTACCTTGGGCTCGGTGTGCTGGTCCGCTACCTCGCTACGCCGCTCGGCGACGCGGATGCGCGCCCCGATTTCATGGATCAACGCTGCGGACAGATTTCGTGTGCACGCAGTCGGGGCTGTGAACCGCTGAAGCTGCGCCGTCGCGCAGGGGCACGCGCGACGCTGCGGCCCTCGGCGACGCGGACATAGATGGATTTCATCGCAGCCAGGTACTGCGTCACAGAATCGTGGGCGACCGGATTATTCGGAAGAAACACCGTTACCGAGGTCTCGTCCGGGAGCCGATTCACCCACACGCACACTCGAGCCGGGAT
>JBEKNM010000651.1:0-2699 GCA_049522835.1 Mycobacterium sp. | reverse complement strand
TGCCCACCCATGCGCACCGGTTCGATCTGGTCGGCGTCGGGCTGTCCGGGGTGGGCATCTTCCTGATCGTCTTCGGGTTGCAGCAGGGCCAGTCCGTACATTGGCAACCTTGGATTTGGGCGGTCATCGTCGTCGGTGTCGGTCTCATTTCGGCATTCGTGTTCTGGCAGTCGGTCAACACCCGCGAACCGCTGATCCCGCTCAAGATGTTCGGTGACCGCGACTTCAGCCTGTGCAACGTCGGGGTGGCCATTACGTCGTTCGCGTCGACGGCGATGATGCTGCCGGTGACGTTCTACGCGCAGGCGGTGTGCGGGCTATCGCCGACGCGTTCGGCCCTGTTGATCGCGCCGATGGCGATCGCCAACGGTGTGCTCGCGCCGTTTGTCGGCGTGATCGTCGACAGATATCACCCACGGCCCGTGATCGGTTTCGGCTTTTCGATGCTGGCAATTGGGCTGACATGGCTTTCGTTCGAGATGGCCCCGGGCACGCCGATATGGCGGTTGCTGTTGCCGTTCAGCGCAATTGGTGTCGGGGGTGCGTTCATGTGGTCGCCGCTAACGGCCACCGCGACGCGCAACCTGCCCCCACACCTGGCCGGCGCGGGCTCCGCCGTGTACAACTCGACCCGGCAGCTCGGGGCGGTGCTCGGGAGCGCTGGCACGGCCGCGTTCATGACATCGCGGATCAGCGCCGAGATGCCGCCCTACGCACCCGCAGCGCAAAACCCGACCGCCCTGGAACTGCCGGACTTCGTGCGCGAGCCGTTCTCCGCCGCGATGTCGCAGTCGGTGCTGCTGCCCGCATTCATCGCGCTATTCGGAATTGTTGCCGCGCTGTTCTTGGTTGGCTTTACGCATTCGACCGGCGAATTCCGGCCCGCCGAGCTGACAGGCCACCCGCCCGACGACGGCCTCGTCGACGACGACTACGACGACTACGTCGAGTACACAATTCGTCGTGAACCGGATACCGGGCACCGTCCGGATACCAGGATCCCACCGGCGTACGAGGAAGAAGGCGACACCGATCCGCTGCAGGTGCAGGTCGGTCGGCACTCGTCCGGGAGGTAGGGCAGTCAGCCAGGCAGATCGACCGACGTTAATGCCAAAAACGCGCCCAAGTCGACCAGGCCGGCAGGCGTAGCGGGCAGATGTTCGGTCAGTGTCTCCGAGCGCACGATCACCGCTGCATACTGTGCCCTGCTGATGGCGACGTTGAGTCGATTCCTATTGAGCAGGAAGGAGATTCCGCGTGGTACCTCATCGGCGGAAGAGGCTGTCATCGAAATGAAGACTAGCGGCGCCTGCGCGCCCTGGAACTTGTCGACTGTTCCGACCCGGACGCCGCCGAGCCCAGCCGACGTCAACACCTGACGCACCAGCGCCACTTGGGCGTTGTACGCGGCCAGCACTAGCAAGTCGGAGGCTGTCAACGGCCGGGTACCGTGCTCGTCGGTCCACGACGCGCCGAGTAGCCGCTTGATCTCGGCGGCGATCGCGTCGGCCTCCTCCGGGCTATCAGTCGAGTTGCCTTGATGGCCAACAGCAAGCACGTGCAGGCCGGGCTGATACCCGTCGAGGCGACGCGCGGCGGTGCGCTCGGTGTGTGAATGGAGTCGGCCCTCGTAGGACAGCGTGGAGACCGCGGCGCAGACCGCCGGGTGCATCCGGTACGAGCGGTCCAGGAAGTAGCCGCGTTCGTCGGGCAGCGTGTGCTGACCGTCAACCAGCCAATCCAGCGCCGACGTGTCGACCGGTTCGGGATGTGTGCCCTGACTGACCTGGGGCAGCTGCTGTGGGTCTCCGAGCAGCAACAGATTCCCGGCCGCCGGTGCCACGGCGATGGTGTTGGCCAAACAGAACTGACCGGCCTCGTCGATCACCAGCAGATCAAGGCTGCCCGCGGGAACCCGATTGGCATTGGCGAAATCCCATGCCGTACCACCGACCACACATCCGGCGTTGTCGGCAATGAATGCGGGGTATTCGCTCCCTTCGATCTCCTGCCAGCGCGGAGCGTTGTGGTCGTGGCGTTTCTTTGCAACCTGCCGTGGATCGAGGCCGGCGTCGATCACACAATCCAGCAGGTTCTCCACCGTGGCGTGTGATTGCGCGACAACTCCAATGCGCCAGCCATGGTCGACGACCAACTTTGTGATCACACGCGCGGCGGTGTGCGTCTTGCCGGTCCCCGGCGGCCCATGCACTGCGAGGTACGACGAGTCCAGGTCCAGTGCCGCTGCGGTGATGTCGGCGACTGTATCGGTGCCGCGCGGTAGCGGAGCGCCGCTGCGGGTGCGGGGTGCGCGGCGCAGCAGGATGTCGGCCATCGCGGTGCGGGGTAGTTGCGGCAACCCGGCGGCCACCGCAGCAGCGGTCGATTCGATCGAATCCCGCAGCGCTGTTGTCGGAACGGGCGGCCCGGGGGTGAGCGCGAAGGGCAGCTGGTGAAATGCGTTGCCGTCACTGCCTACTCGCTCGATGATGACCACTTCGGTGGGCACCGTCGGGTCGTCGACCCCGATAACCTCGGCGCGTCCGGCCGCCCGTCGGTCGGGATTGTCGGTCATGCCTGGCGGGGCCGGGGGCTCGTAGAGCACAAATACGTTCGTCATCAGGTCGCCGCGTGCCAACTCGCCGTTCAGCTGCACCCGTCGCTGTAGCTTGCGTGCGCGAGGAGGCGTCTGCCAATCG
>JBEKNM010000650.1:0-2701 GCA_049522835.1 Mycobacterium sp. | reverse complement strand
GGCCGTGGCAGCGGCCCGAGGAGAAGCCGGGCAATCAAACCCAGCCCGGCGACGATGCGGGCCGTGGCAGCGGCCCGAGGAGAAGCCGGGCAATCAAACCCAGCCCGGCGACGATGCGGGCCCGTGCCAGCGGCCCGGAGAAGCCGGGCAATCAAACCCAGCCCGGGCGCCGCAGAAACGAGCGGCGCGGTCCGCGGATGACCACCGAACCGCAGGTCACCCGACCGGTCACCACGACATGCGGCGTTCCTTCGCCCGGTGCGCACTTGCGACGGTCGCTGGCGCTGCCTACATAGACTTCGACGTCGTCGATCGAGGCGCTGGCGCCGTCCGGCAATCGGACCTCGAGTGAGCCGAACTTCATGTCGAGTTCGATGACCACCACCGGCCCGGCGAAACGGGCCTTGGTGAGGTCGAGTTCGACCGACCCCAGCCGGCGCACCAGCGCCAGCCGGGTTGGCACAGTCCATTCGCCGTGGCGCCTCAGCGAGCCGGCCCAGCCGCGCAATTCGACCCGGTCAGCCGCGGACGTGACAATCGCGCCCGGCCCGGGGAGGTCACCCACCAGCCCGTCCAGCTCGCTTCGGGTGCGCGCGTAGGACACTCGTGAGGAACGCTGCTCGAACTCGTCGATATCGATCAGCCCGAGCGCGACGGCGTTGTGCAGTCGCCGCATGGTGCCGTTCCGGTCGGCGTCGGATACCCGCAACGCCACCATGTCCCCACCGGTCTCCGTCATGGCCTTCCCCGATGCTCTGCCGTCGGCTGCACACAAGTGGGCTCCGCCCACCCTCGCAACTTACCGCTGTTCGGATGCGGGCAGAGCGCCTTGAGCCCGGCCCTAAGCCAGATAGCCGGACGGCAGCGATTCGAACATCACTTTGGTCATCCGGACCGCGTATTCGGAGCTGCCACCCCCAACGATCAACGCTGCGAAGGCCAGATCGCCCCGGTAACCGGCGAACCACGAATGCGATCCGCCCGGGAATTCGGCTTCACCAGTCTTCCCGAACACCTCGCCACAACACCCGGAGATCTCCTTGGCGGTCCCGTTAGTGACCACCAGCCGCATCATGGGTCGAAGCGCGTCGATCATCTTCGGGGTGATTGCTGCGTTGTTGTCGCCGTCGACCGTCGTCGGGCGGCCGGCGATCAGTTGCGGAACCGGCGTTTTTCCGGCCGCTACCGTGGCCGCCACCAACGCCATCCCGAACGGACTGGTCAACACCTTGCCCTGTCCAAAGCCGTCCTCAGTGCGCTCGGCGAGGTCCACCGTGGGCGGCACCGACCCGGTCACTGTGTTGATGCCCTCCACCTGATAGTCCAGCCCGATTCCGTATTCGGTGGCTGCCTGCGTCAGGCCGCGAGGCGGCATCCTGCTGCTCAATTCGGCGAACGTGGTGTTGCAGGAACTCGCGAAGGCACGCGACATGGACACCACGCCGAGGTCGAAGCCACCGTAATTGGGGATCGTGCGGTGCCCGATGTCGATATGGCCCGGGCAGCCGAGCATCGTGTTGGGTGTGGCCATATCGCGGTCGATGGCAGCACCGGCGGTGATCATCTTGAACGTCGACCCGGGCGGGAAGAGGCCGTTGGTGGCGATCAGACCGTCCGCGTCGGCCCCGCCGTTCTGTGCGATCGCAAGAATCTCCCCGGTCGACGGCTTGATCGCGACGATCATCGCTTTGCCGCCGCGGGTGTCCACCGCACGCTGAGCGGCGTTCTGCACAGCGCGGTCCAAGGTGATCGAGACCGAGGGCGCCGGCGACCCTTCGACTTCGTGCAACACGGCGACGTCGACACCGTTCTGGTTGACGCTGACCACCCGCCAGCCCGCCTGGCCGTCGAGTTGGTCCATCACGGCCTTCTTCACTTGGCCCATGACGGCCGGCGCGAAGTGGGGGTCGGTCGGCAAAATTGCGGCCTGAGGTGTGACCACGATGCCGGGCAATCTGCCAATCGCGGGGAAAACCTTGTCGTTGTCGTCGGGATGCAGGGTGGCCAGGTCCACCGGCTGGGTCGCCGAGCTCGCTTGCTCGGCGAGTAGCTGCGGGTCATTCAGCGCGTCGTTGAAAGGGCGCAGGACATCGACTATCGCATGTACGGTTCCGATCAGGGCGGGCCCAGCCTGACTGGCGTCCAGCGTGTAGTGGTACAGGTAGCCCGGCGCCAGCACGTCGCTGCCCCCGAGCTCGTTCACTGAGGCACGCCGTGGCGGATCGGCCCGCAACGCGAACGTCTGATGCTCGCCCAGCTGGGGATGCAGCCCGGTGGTCGCCCAGCGGACCTCCCAGTGCCCCTCTTCACGGGCCATCTTCAACTGGCCGTCGTAACTCCAGGTCCTGTTCTTGGGCAGATGCCAGGTGAAGCGGTAGGCGACCGTGCCGGTGTCTTCGGCGTACTTCGAGCTCAGCATCTGCGCGTCCAAGTGAGTGGCCTGAAGTCCGGCCCAGGCTGCGTTGAGCGCTTCGCGGGCTTCGTTGGGGATGTCGCTGAGTTGGGCGGCCGTCGCGGTGTCGCCGATGGCCAACGCACCGAAGAACTTTTCGGCTGTCGGGCCGGGACCTTCCGGCCGCGGAGTACACCCGGACAGGGCGATGACCGCGACGAGCAGCAACCCTGAGGCTGCTGATACCGCTGATGTCTTTGAGGTTTTTGATACGAACGTTGTTTTTGTTGCCATCGTGACTGATGTTAA
>JBEKNM010000649.1:0-2704 GCA_049522835.1 Mycobacterium sp. | reverse complement strand
GTGTGCGCGACGGATTTCGGTAGCGCCGTGGTCCCGGACGTCGTGACCAGCACGAGCTCGTCGGCGGGCCCGACCTCCTGCTCGGCCGGGCCTGTCAGAGGCGCGACGGGACCCGTGCTGCCCGGCCACGGCGTTGTCCACTCCCGGTCGCAGTCGGGCCAGACGTGCACCCGGCGCAGGTAGGGGACGGCGGCGAGGGCGATCGCCGCGTCGCCGTCGGCCAAGCCGGGCAGTGCGTCGGCGACCCGGGTGACGAGGTCGCGGCCTGCGATCGAACGGCCCATCAATAGCACCTGGGTGTCGGTGTGGCGCAGCAGCCTGGCGAGTTCGGCGCCCGGCGCGAAGGTCGACAGCGGGACGGTGAGCGCGCCGATGCGTGCCGCGGCCAACCACGCGATGAGCCACTGGGCGCAGTTGGGGAACAGGATGCCGACGCGGGTTCCCTTGCCCACGCCCGAGGCCAACAGCGCGTCGGCCAGTTTCCTGGACTGCGCGTCGGCCTCGGCGAAACTCAGCCGCTCGCCGTCGGTGACCAGAAACTCGCCGTCAGGCCGCGCGCGCCGCCATGACAGCAGCTCGGGGACGCTGCCCGGCAGGCCGGGGTGTGCCGGATCGTCGGTCGCGGTCTGCGCCGCGGACATCAGCCGACGTGCACCGGGATGTGCGAATAGCCGGCCACATTGGACATCGTCACCCGCCGCAAACCGTCGGTGTTCACCGCGAAACGCGGCCAGCGCTCGCGTATCGCGTGCAACGCGACTCGTGTCTCCAGTCGCGCCAGCCAGGAGCCCAGGCAGCTGTGTGCGCCGTATCCGAAAGCCAGGGTGGTAGAGCCGCCCCGTTTGATGTCGAACACGTCGGGCCGATCGTAGGCCCGCGGGTCACGCGTAGCGGCGCCGGTGACCAGCAGGGTAGGCGATCCCGCCGGGATGGTGCCCCCGTCAAGCACGACGTCTCGGGTGGCGAACCGGCCCTGATACTGCGAGGGCGGGTTGAGCCGCAGCATCTCCTCGATCGCTCCGGGGATCGCGCCGGAGTCGGCGAGCACCAGCTCCCATTGCCCGGGATTGTGGTGGAAGGCGATGACGCCGTTGCCCACCAGCTTGGTCACCGTTTCGCTGCCTGCCGCCGCTATCAGTACCGCGAACGTGGCTATGTCCTCGTCGGTGAGCCGGTGCGTCACCCCAGTCTCGTCGTCGTAGGTTGCGGTCACCAGCCGGCTGATGATCAGGTCGTCGGGCTGGCGGCGCTTTTCCTTGGACAGGTCCAGGAAGTAATCGTTCATTGCAAACGAGTCCGCAACGCCGCTCTCGGTGGCGAAGGGATTGTTCTCCTCGCGGTGCAGGAACCCGTCGGTCCACAGCCGGATCTGCTGGCGCTCTCCAGGAGGGACACCGAGCATCGAGGAGATGATTTCCACCGGAAACAGCGCCGCGAAGTCGGCCACGATGTCGAATTCGTCTTTGCCGGCCAGGGCGCTGATGTAGGAGGTAACGACGTCAATTACCAGTGGCTCGAGGTTGGCGATCGCTGCCTTGGTGAACACCTGGCGTACCAGCTTGCGCAGCCGCTCGTGCTCGGGCGGATCCATGAGGATCAACATGTTGAGGTCGTTGAACTTCCGGCGCATCGACAATGCGTCCAGGGTGACGCCGTAGGAGCTGCTGAAGGTCTCCCAGTCGCGGTGGGCGGCCACGACGTCCTCGTAACGGGTCAGGGCGTAGAAATCCCACCGTTCGCTGTAGTACACCGGCGCCTCGTCGCGCATCCAACGGTAGGTCTCGTAGGGGTCGTCGAAGAAGCTGTCGGAGTACGGGTTGAACTCCATGGGGGAGCTATCCTCGTGTGGTTTGGTGGCCGACGCCGCACCGTGATCAGTCGACATCTCAGGCGTCGACCCGCATCATGCTCGACAGCGTGCCGCCCATGACCGTGGCGACCTCGTCGTCGCTTAGCTCTGGGTGACGCTCGGCGTAAGTGAGCGGATCGGCCAGGCCCTCGGGGTGGGGGTAGTCCGAGCCGAAGAACAGGTGATCGATCGGCACCAGCTTCGCGAGTTCGGCCACGTTCTCCTCCCAGAAGGGATTGAAGTAGATGCAACGATGGATGGCCTCCACGGGATTCTCGCTGTAGAGCTGCGGCATCTTCTTGCAGGTGTCGCTGAGGTTCTCCAGCAGCCGGGGCAGCCAGGTCGTTCCGTTCTCCACCATGCCGATCCGAAGCTCGGGAAACCGCGTTAGCAGTCCGTGGCAGGCCAGCGCCGCGACCGCGTCCTCGGCCGGGTTGCGGGCCAGGGTGTAGTAGGAGCGGAATGGCGTCGACTGGAATGGCCGGAACTCGCCGGCACCCTCCCAGTCGTTGGCGTAGCGCGAATACCCGCTGTCTGAGGCGTGCATGATCACCAGCACGCCGGTCTCGACGACCCGTTTCCAGAATGGGTCGAATTCGGGCAGGGCGAATGACCGCGGGCCGCGGAGTCCGGGTACCGGTGCAGGGCGGATGAGGATAGCGCGCGCACCGCGCTCAACCACCCAGTTCAGTTCGTCGATGGCCTTGTCCACGATGGGCAAGGTGATGATCGGCGTGGCGAAGATGCGGCCCTTGTAGTCGAATTGCCAGGTCTCGTGCAACCACTGGTTCAGGCCGTGAATGATCGTGTGGGTCGCCTCGGGGTGTTCGCGGAAACGTTCCTCCACCAGGCTGG
>JBEKNM010000648.1:0-2721 GCA_049522835.1 Mycobacterium sp. | reverse complement strand
CGAAGAGTCCCCTGAGTCACCAGAGGTAGGCACACCGCGATGAGCCACGTGCACTGGTGGTTATTCGCACTTTCCTTTGTATCGGGGATGGCCTTGACGTTCGGGCTGATCATCCGCTCCGTCAAGCGTCAAGCGCCAGTGCGGAGATCGGGGGATGAGTCCACAACTGAGATAATTCCGGTTGCGGAGTGGTCGCCGTTGATTCCCGACGAAATGTACTGGTCGACGACGATTCCGGACGAAATGGAGTCGCCGACGACGATGATTCCGGTCGGTAGAGAGCCACCGACCACAATGATCCCGGTTCCGAAAGATCCGCCGACGACCAAGATTCCGGTCGCGGAAGAGTCGCCGACGACGAAGATTCCCGTCGCGAACGAACCGTCGACGACCAAGATTCCGGTTGCGGAAGAGTCGCCGACGACGAAGATTCCCGTCGCGAACGAACCGCCGACGACCAAGATTCCGGGTGCGGAAGAGTCGCCGACGACGAACATTCCGGTCGCGAAGGCCTTGCCGCCCGCGAAGTCTCCGCCCGCAAAACGGACGCCGGCGAAGAGGACTCCGCCCGGAAGAGGGTCACCGCCGAGGAAGCGGAAGATGGTGCCGTACGCGCCGTTCGGCCCCGGCTCTGCTCGCGCCGACGCCAAAGGCAATGGCCCGTCGGGCTGGATTGTGAAGGGCCGCTCGGATACCAGGCTCTACTACACTCCAGACGACGCAACGTACGACCAGACCGTCGCCCAGGTGTGGTTTAGAGACGAGGAATCGGCTGCGCGGGCCCATTTCACGCCGTGGCGCACGAGCTCGAAGAAGTGACGACCGGGCTGCTAACTCGGGCCCGGGAGATTGAGCAGTAGCCGGGCGCCGCCCAGCGGGCCGTCCTCCAGCGAAGCCGTGCCGCCGTGCAGTTGTGCCTGTTGGGCCACCAGCGCCAACCCCAAGCCCGAACCCGAATGCGACGCTGTCGACCCTCGGGAGAACCGCTCGAACACCACCTGGCGCTCAGCTTCGGGCACTCCGCTGCCGTTGTCGTCGATGGCGATTTCCACTCCGGCCCGCGAGCTGACCGCAGACAGCTGGACCCGGGTGGCGCCACCGTGTTTGACGGCATTGGCGATCGCGTTGTCGACGGCCAGGCGCAAGCCGGCCGGCAATCCCACGATGATGCACGTCGGCGACGGCACCAAAGAGACGTCAAGGTCGGGGTAGATCCGGTTCGCGTCGTGGGCCGCACGGTCGAGCAGGTCGGTGATGTCGACCGGCACGTGATCGTCCGACGTCGACAGTTGGCCCTGGGCCAACCGCTCCAGTGCGCTCAGGGTGGCCTCTATCCGTGATTGGGTGCGGATGACGTCGTGGAGCACTTCTTTGCGCTGTTCGTCGGCCAGATCCAAAGTGGCCAGCACCTCGAGATTGGTGCGCATCGCGGTGAGCGGGGTCCGCAGCTCATGGGAGGAGACGCCGGCGAAGTCGCGCGCCGACTCTAGTGCCTCCTTGGTCCGATTCTGCTCATTCCAGATGCGCTGCAGCATGCCCCTGATAGCCTCGGCGATTTCAACGGCTTCGGTCGCGCCGTGCACTTCCACCTGTGGTGCCTCGTCGCCCGCATCGATCGATCGGGTCTGCTGAGCGAGCTGTTTGAACGGACGCACCGCGAACGCCGCCAGTAGCCAAGCGAACACCGCCGCGGCGCCGATGGCGAAACCGCAGATCAACAGCACCCTGCGGTGCAGGTTGCTGGTTTCGGCGATGGTGGCGTCGTACGTCGCGCCTACGGCCACCGACGCCGGCTCGGGTCCGGGGACCTCCACGGTCCGCACCCGGTAGCGCACCCCGTGGGCGTAGGTGTCGGCGTAGTTGTCATTCAGCTTGGGCAGCGTGACGTCGGAATTCGACTGAACCAGGTTGCCGCGGCGGACCGTGATGACGGCGTCCTGATCGTTGGGCGAGCGCGGGATTTCATTGAGACCGCGGCCTACGAAAGGGATCGCGAAACCCGCGGCCTCATCGAGCCGGCGGTCCAGCCGTTCCTTGCGGTCGTTGGTGATCCCCACCCAGACGACGGTGCCGACGATGAGCACCGGAATCGCGGCGCCGATGGCTGTCGCGAGCACCACCCGGGTCCGCAGCGACGGCGTACGGGCGAAGATCCGCGACATGATGTTCATGGCAGCTTGGATCTGATCACTGCATGCGCAGCACGAACCCTACTCCGCGGACGGTGTGCAGCAGCCTGGGGCCGCCGTTGGCCTCCAGCTTGCGCCGCAGGTACCCGATGAACACGTCGACGACGTTGGTATCGGCGGCGAAGTCGTAACCCCACACCAGCTCGAGCAGCTGTGCGCGGGACAGCACCGCGGTCTTGTGCTCGGCCAGCACGGCCAGCAGGTCGAATTCCCGCTTGGTCAGATCGACGTCGATGCCGTTGACCCGGGCCCGCCGACCGGGGATGTCCACCTCGAGCGCACCCACCGTGATGGTTTCCGAGGAGGAGGACGCGGTGGCGCCGCGGCGGCGCAGCAGTGCCTTCACCCGTGCCACCAACTCGGCCAGCACGAACGGTTTGACCAGGTAATCGTCGGCGCCGGCCTCCAGACCCGCGACTCGGTCGTCGACCGAACTACGCGCGCTGAGCACGCAGACCGGGACGTCGTTGTCCATGGCTCGCAGCGCTGTGACGACGCTGACGCCGTCGAGCACCGGCATGTTGATATCGAG
>JBEKNM010000647.1:0-2721 GCA_049522835.1 Mycobacterium sp. | reverse complement strand
ATGAAGATCGGCGACGGCAGATGCTTGCCGAACAGGTCAATGGACAGATCGCGCTCGGGGGGGCTGACCATCATCCGGGGCACGATTCCGTAGTGCGAATACGCCGCAATGTTCGCCCGTTGGGTCCGCCCGTCCCCGGCAGCCGCTGACACATATCGGTACACCCAGGCCGGCAGGGCTTCGGACGCTTTCCGCTCGATGGATTGGCAATCGAAGGGGTATCGAGAAGTTTTGCCTTGGACGGCCTCGGCGTAGACCAGATTCTGAAAGTCACCGAAATTGTGGGCTGACATAGGGGTCTCCTTCTAAGCTGCTGTGACACTTTTTTCGAGCCGCTCGGGTTGTCGCTGCTCTTTGCCAACACGCCGCGACACCGACGCGCTCCCCTCACACTGTCCTCAATTTTTCGCGCTGGCGATGTACGTGTTGACAACGTCAGACCCCAACGGCTGTGTCCGAGCACTACACCCGTCGGTTCCCGTCGATACCAGAAGCTGTTGATGTTGAGGAACCCGTCGCCGATCCGGGCGTTGAATGACTTGACATATCCGTTACGCCCTGATCACTCGGCGGGATGAGACGCGGACCGACCTGTTCTAGAGCCCAGTTGATGTTTGACCGCCACTACGATTGGCGGAGTAGCCGGGCCTGGCTGTTCACGATTGCCTATGCCCGGCAGTTTGATCGAACAGCCTAGTGGTCCGTCTGCGTTTTGATCTGGTGGAGGGTGGTGCGGCCGCGTTGAACTTTGGCGATGATGTCCTCGGCGGTGGCTTTCCAGATGAATGGCTTGGGATTGTCGTTCCAGTGTTCTGCCCAGGTGGTGATTGCGGCGGTGAGGTCGGCGACGCTGCTGAATGCGCCGCGGCGCAGGCGTTTGTCGGTGAGTTCTTTGAACCAGCGTTCGATCAGGTTCAGCCAGGAACTCGAGGTCGGGGTGTAGTGCAGGTGCCAGCGGCGACGTTCTTTGTGCGCGAGCCATTTCGCGATCTCCGGGGTGGAATGAGCCGACAGGTTGTCCAGGACGACATGCACACCCAAACCGCGTGGAACGCTGGCGTCGATCTGTTTGAAGAACCGCAGCACGTCGGCGCCGGTGTGGCCTTTGCGCAGATCGGTCAGAACCTCTCCCGTGGCGATGTTCATCGCCGCAAACAAGTCGATCGTGCCGTTGCGCTTGTAGTCATGAGTCATGGTTCCAGCGCGGCCCGCTTTCATCGGCAGCGACGGTTGAGTACGGTCCAAAGCCTGGCATTGGGTCTTCTCGTCGAAGCTGAACACCATCGCTCGCGCAGGGGGATTCACATACAGCCCAACGACATCGACGAGTTTGGCTTCGAAGTGCGGATCGTTGCTCACCTTGAACGTCTCGACCCGCCACGGCTTCAAGTTGTGGTCGGCCCAGATCGTGGCGACGGCGTCCTTGCCAATCCCGACTCGCGCAGCCAGGGTGCGGGTACTCCACTGCGTCGACCCGTCGGCGGGGCGCTCCCTGTGCGTGAGCCGCAATACCTCCTCGACGATGCCCGGCGGCAGGCTCGACTTGCGGCCACGGCCCTTGGCGATCACCCCGACCCCACCCGTGCCGTGCTCGGCGAACCGGGAACGCCACCGCCGCACCGTGTCCGAGTCCACCTCGCAGCGCCGCGCGATCTCCTCGTTGGCCACCCCGTCGCTGGCCCACAACAGCCCTCGCGCCTGCACCACCTGCCGATGCGGCAACGACGTCGACGCCGCCATCCGCTCCAACTCCGCGCGCTGGGCATCGCTGACCGGCAACGCCGCAGCTGTCATAACAGGCATACTACAAAATACCGTACTAATTCACAGACAGACCACTAGTCGAGGTCCATCCGGCGCATCTGACGATACGGCTTCCCAAGCTCACGGCAAGCCGGTTTAGCTCGACAGCCTCGCCAGGTCGCTGCGCGCTGCCCCGCCCGCACAGTTGGAAAACTGCCGTGGGCCAGGTCGACCTCGTGGCCGAGCAACCAACCCCAGTCGATGCCCCGTAAATCCGGTCCCGCGTCCGCCTGGCCGCGCACCAGCGCCCTGGCCCTGGGCCCTGGGCGGTCCTCAACGGCGCAGGTAAGACCGTCCGAGTGCACACGCAAGGACTTGCGACATACAGCCCAGTGCCGGGCAAGCTCATCCGGAAGAAGCGGACCTCTTCGAACGGAAGTGTGGTTCCCCGCCGGGGCGCACGCTGTCGATATCGGTGGCGAGCAACGGGCCCCGACGGCTAGCCGACTGCGTCTGGATGAAGAACAACCTCGCCAGTAAACTTCGCCAGGAAGCCCGCGTCAACGGGGAGCGTGACCCCAGTGACGTAGCGCGACTCGTCGGAGGCCAACCAGGCGACGGCGTGGGAGATGTCCACCGGCTCCATCCAGGGAATCGGGAGCAGGTTCAACGCGGTGAATGCCTGACCGAAATCGTCCACCGTGGGATTCTCCACGCCGGGGGCGAAAAGGCTCCAGATCGCCTCGTTCTGGATCATCTTCGTGTTGGTGGAGCTGGGATGGATAGTGTTGACCCTAATGAAGTGTGGCGCGAGCTCGTTGGCAAGGCTGCGCATCAGGCCCACCACCGCATGCTTGGCCATGTTGTAGTGCACCTGGTTGGGAAACCCGCGCATGCCCGCCGTGGAACTGATGATCACGATGGAGCCGCCGCGCCCTTGTTGAATCATCACCGGGACAGCGGCTTTGCAGGTGTAGT
>JBEKNM010000646.1:0-2732 GCA_049522835.1 Mycobacterium sp. | reverse complement strand
AGCGTGGCCATCACCCGTCCGGCGTCCACCGTCTCCGACGGGCCCACCGAAATCCCGTTCCCGCGAAGGGCTTCCACGAAGCCCACTAAGTGCCCGGGCAGTCCATGCGGGGCGAGCGGCCGCGTGGGACGGATGCGACGGGCGGCCATCAGATTGAGCCCCTTCTCATCAGATTGAGCTCCCTCGTTAGTTGAGCCGGAGTTCCCCGGCCGCGCGTTGCTGGTCGGATTGGTGCTTGAGGATCACGCCAAGCGTCTGAGCGACAACCGCGTCGTCGATGGTGTCCAGACCGAGCGCGAGCACCGTGCGCCCCCAGTCGATGGTCTCGGCGATGGACGGCACCTTTTTCAGTTGCATCCCGCGCAGCACGCCGATGATGCGCACCAGCTCTTCGGCGAGATGTGCGGGCAGCTCGGGAACCCGCGACAACAGGATCCGGCGTTCCAGGTCCGGGCTGGGGAAGTCAATGTGCAAGAACAGGCAGCGACGCTTGAGCGCCTCGGACAGTTCGCGAGTGGCGTTGGAGGTCAGCAGCACGAACGGCGCCCGCTCTGCGGTGAGCGTGCCCAATTCTGGGACTGTCACCGCGAAGTCGGACAGCACCTCCAGCAGCAGGCCTTCGATTTCGATGTCGGCCTTGTCGGTCTCGTCGATCAGCAGCACCGTCGGCTCGGTGCGCCGGATGGCGGTCAGCAACGGACGCGACAGCAGGAACTCCTCGCTGAATACGTCCGTCTTGGTCGCCTCCCAGTCTCCCGAGCCGGCCTGGATGCGCAGGATCTGCTTGGCGTGGTTCCACTCGTACAGTGCGCGAGCCTCGTCGACTCCCTCGTAGCACTGCAGCCGGACCAGGCCCGACCCGGTGGCCTGGGCGACGGCTCGGGCCAGCTCAGTCTTGCCGACCCCAGCCGGGCCCTCTACCAGCAGCGGCTTGCCGAGCCGGTCGGCGAGAAAGACCGCCGTCGCAGTGGCGGTGTCCGGCAGGTAGCCGGTCTCGGCCAGCCGCCGGGAGACGTCGGCGATGTCGGCGAACAGCGGCGTGGGCCGGGCGGGCACGCTCACAATCGATTTCTCCTAAGCACGGGTTTTGGGTTCCCCTTCAAATATCCCTGAAATATCCTTTAATGCATGGTCAGGCCGGACGCGTCTGGCCGTCTCCCCACGCGATCCATTTGGTCGAGGTCAATTCGGGCAGCCCCATCGGGCCGCGAGCATGCAGCTTCTGGGTGGAGATGCCGATCTCGGCGCCGAAACCGAATTGCTCGCCGTCGGTGAACGATGTCGATGCGTTGACCATTACCGCGGCGGCATCAATAGCGTCGGTAAACCGTTGGGCAGCAGCCATATTCGTGGTCACGATCGCCTCGGTGTGTCCGGTGCCGTATTCGTTGATGTGGGCGATCGCGGCGTCGACGCCGTCGACCACCGCCACCGCGATTTCCATCGCCAGAAATTCGCGGCGCAGGTCGTCCTCGTCGGCGTCGAGATGCACTGTCACCCCGGCGTCCTGCAAGGCGGCCACCAGCCTGGGCATGGCCTCTGCGGCGATAGACGCGTCGACCAGCAGCGTCTCGGCAGCGTTGCAGACACTGGGCCGTCGGGTCTTGGAGTTGAGCAGGATCCGTTCGGCCACATCCAAATCGGCGCCTTCGTGCACGTAAACATGACAGTTGCCGACACCGGTTTCGATGGTCGGCACCTGCGCGTCGCGGACCACCGCCTCGATCAGGCTGGCGCCCCCGCGCGGGATCACCACGTCGACCAGGCCGCGGGCCTGGATCAGGTGGGTGACCGTGGACCGATCGGAGGCCGAAAGCAGCTGGACCGCGTCGGCGGGCAAGTCCTCGTTGACCAGCGCGGTACGCAGCACGTCGACGAGAGCCTGGTTGGACTTCTCCGCCGACGAGCTTCCCCGCAGCAGCACGGCATTACCGGACTTGAGCGCCAAACCGAAAGCGTCCACGGTGACGTTGGGCCGGCCCTCGTAGATCATTCCGACCACGCCGAGCGGAACCCGCTGCTGGCGTAATTGCAGGCCATTTGACAACGTGTAGCCGCGCAGCACCTCCCCGACCGGGTCGGGCAGACCCGCGACCTGACGCAGACCGGCGGCGATTTCCCCGACGCGCTTGGAGTCCAACGCCAACCGGTCCAGCATCGCGGTCGGTGTGCCGGCCACCCGGGCAGCCTTCAGGTCTTCGGCGTTGGCCGCCAGGATCTGCCCGGCGTTGGCCGCGATCGCTGCTGCCGCGGATCGCAGCGCCTGGTCTTTGGCGACCGTCGGCAGCAACGCGAGGGCGCGGGAAGCCACCCGGGCACGGCGGGCGGCGTTATGGACCTCCCGGCGCGAATCGGGACGCGCTGCCGCTTGCAGACTCATCGATCCAGGGTATAGGGACTCAACTGGCCAAGTAAGGCGGCCCGCTGTTGACGGTCGGCTCACCTTACCCGGTCACCGCGAGGTGCCCGCACCGCCTTAATTTGTCGCTCATCGATAAGCCGGCCCAATTCCTGCAGCAAAGTCGGCTTTCGCATCACGATCTGTTCGAGGTGTTCACGATCGATCTCCAACGCCGTTACCTCTTCCAGCGCATATGCGCCAACGGCGTTGGCTTGACGGGTCAAGGTGGTCACGCCCAGGAATGCGCCCACACTGAGCGTGGCCATCGGCACGACGGCACCATCATCGCCTGTCCTGGTCAAGCGGACACTGCCTACCACCAAAATCGTCA
>JBEKNM010000645.1:0-2741 GCA_049522835.1 Mycobacterium sp. | reverse complement strand
GACGAACCAACTCGCCGAGTGCGTCTCATGCGCTGGGGATTGATTCCGCCGTGGGTCAAAGCCGGTCCGGACGGCGCACCGGAGAGCAAAGGCCCGCTGCTGATCAACGCGCGAGCCGAGAAGGTGGTCAGCTCGCCGGCCTTCCGGGGTTCGGCGAAGAGCAAGCGCTGCCTGGTGCCGATGGACGGCTGGTATGAATGGCGAGCCAACCCCGACGGCGTTGCGGGGAAGAAGACCGCCAAGACGCCGTTCTTCATGCACCGCGACGACGGCGACTCGTTGTTCATGGCCGGTCTGTGGTCGGTCTGGAAACCGGCCAAATCCGAAGCACCGCTGTTGAGCTGCACGATTATCACCACCGACGCGGTGGGCGAGCTGGCCGAGATTCACGACCGGATGCCGCTGATACTGACCGAAGCTGACTGGGATGCCTGGCTAGATCCCGACGCTCCCGCGGACCCCGAGCTGCTGGCCCGCCCGCCCGATGTGCACGACATCGAACTGCGCGAGGTCTCGAGGCTGGTCAACAGCGTGCGCAACAACGGACCCGAGCTGCTCCAGCCGGCCGAGCGGCAGCCCGAACAGATCACGCTGCTTTAGCGCCACACTCGCGCGGTGCGATCATGGCTTGCCATTTCAGGTGCGCTTGAACCAGAGTCCGCCGTACGGCGGTCGTGAAGCGGACCTTATGCAGACTTGATGAGCGGTTAACAGAGCGGCCGAGCCGATTCCCCCGGGATCTTCATCGGAAGCGCCCGACCACTCGTCGGGGTGCAAATCGTGGAGGTTGAACAACGGGCCCCCGTCACGGGGTGTGACCTCTCCCGTCTTCCGATCGACATCGACGTTGCCGTGATCGAGATGGATGCACCAGAGGTTATCGCTCTCGGCAAGGTGGTCGAGGAATCTGCGCACGTCCTCGGCATCGTTGAACGTCTTGACGGGACCGCCGTGGCCGTCGAGGCGGCGGACTTGGTAGTTGCTGTCGTGGAGGACAAACGTTTCGAGTTTGTAGCCGTAGCTGCCTAACTCTTCGTTGAGTTCGTCTGCGGTGCTCATAGCACCGCGAGGTTAATCCTCTTTTGACATCCGAGCACCAGAATTAGCTGGATCAGATTTGACGCGTGGCCCTACAGCTGCCGCCGGACGATCAGCCCATGCTCCACCGCGGGTAAACGCGTAGTTATGTATGCACGACAACGGTCAGCCCATCTTTGTCGTTTCGCGACGGAGGCGAGCGCGCAGGCGCGACTTAGCATGCTTGTGTGACTGGCTCCTACACATACACGTTTGAGGACATCCAGAACCGCCCGGTCGCGGTGATCGGGGCGGGAACGCTGGGTCGCCGCGTCGCGCTTATGTTCGCCTCGCGTGGCGGAACTGTGCGCATCCACGCGCGGCGTGCCGAGCAGCTCGCCGCCGCGACCCGGTACGTGACCGAGACGCTCCCGAAGGTGGTGGCGGCGCGAGGGTCCGGCGAAGTGGGCGTTGCGACGGCCGCCGGGTCGCTCGAAGAGGCGTTGGACGGTGCCTGGCTCGCGATTGAGTCAGTGCCGGAGAAGCTCGAGATCAAGATTCCGCTGTGGGGCCAGATCGACCAGGCGGCGCCGCCGGACACCATCTTCGCGACCAACTCTTCGTCATATCCGTCGCGCCTGATGGCCGAGAACGTCCGGGACAAGACGCGCTTGTGTAACATCCACTTTTACATGCCACCGGAGATCAACGCGGTCGACCTGATGTCCGACGGTGAGACTGACCGCGGCCTGCTCGACACCCTGCTGGCCGTCCTCCCTGAGTTCGGCGTCCATCCTTTCGAGGCGCGCAAGGAGTGCACCGGCTTCATTTTCAATCGCATCTGGGCTGCCATCAAGCGTGAGTCGCTGGCCGTGGTCGCCGAGGGCGTGGCCGGCCCGGAGGATGTCGACGGAATGTTCAAGGTCAACTGGGGGGTGCCGGCCGGGCCGTTTCAGATGATGGACCTGGTCGGCCTGGACGTTGTGCTCGACATCGAAAACAACTACGCGCAAGAGTTCCCGCATTTGCCGGAGAGCGTTCGGGACTTTTTGCAGGCCTACGTCGACGTGGGCAAGCTCGGCGTCAAGACGGGCGAGGGCTTCTACACCTACTGAGCCGTTCGCCGGGCCGTGTACCGGCCGGAGTCGGCGGTAATGGCGCGGCGGCTGAGGCGGTGGCTGAGCTATATCGCCGGCGACCAGCTGAGCAAGACGCCGATGCGCGCGAGCAGTGGTGTATCGACGGATGGGAGCGGGTCGCCGCCGAAGTGGCTTCGGCTCGACTGCTCAGCCTGTCCAGCGGGTTCGGTAAAACGCTTGGGCGACAAGGGCGTCGTCGAGGTGACGAGTCCGAGATGTGTGCGTTGGGCGCGGGCTTTAGACTTCTAATCCCTGCACAACGCGAAAGGCGTTGCTCTCATGCCAGAATCAAACTCCGTCTGCCTTTGGTCGCCATGACGTTCATCCTGTTCGTCGGGGCAACGGGTGGCGCCAGTCAGCTTGGTTGTTGCGAACTGGCCGAGCAGATGGGTTGTCGACAATCGGTTCAACGGTGACGCAGGGTCAGGAGCGTGCGGACGGTGGGCAACCGTCGGCATGGGCACCGTTGCGCAGTCGCGTGTACCGCGCCTTGTTTACCGCGCAGTTGGGCTCCAGCGTCGGAACGTGGATGCAGACTGTGGCGGCCCAATGGTTCTTAGTGGAAAAGCACAGCAGTGACGTCAT
>JBEKNM010000644.1:0-2999 GCA_049522835.1 Mycobacterium sp. | reverse complement strand
CTCGTTCTTGGTCTTAGTCTTGGCAGCCGGCCTACCGACCCGGTCCGTCGTCATCTTCCCACCCGAACACGGCGTCGTGGAAAACCGGCGATTTGGGCCGCGAAAGCTCGGTCCACCGAAGAAGCGCGCGTTCTCGATGTAGACCGGAGTCCCGATCGTGACGTTGTAGGAAAATGTCAAACCCAGTGATGCGGCCAGCGGCAACGTCGGACTGTGATCTAGGTTGGCCCCATTTCGGGCATTTCTCGCGGGATCGACTCCGGGGCAAGGATCAATATGGTCCCGAAGTCCACTCGGATCCAGCCACGTTCGGCGAAATCAGCGAGCGCCTTGTTCACCGTCTCCCGAGATGCGCCGACGAGCTGTGCGATCTCCTCCTGCGTCAGATCATGAGTGAGCCGCAGATCTTCGCCTTCTGGAATCCCGAAACGTTCGGCCAGCTGCAGTAACTGCTTGGCAACCCGCCCCGGCACATCAGTGAAGATCAGATCGGACAGGTAGTTGTTGGTCCGGCGCAACCGACGGGCCAACACGCGCAATAGTTGTTCGGCGACTTCTGGCCGCTCGGCGATCCAGGAGCGCAACGCTCCGCGGTCCATCGAGACGGCGCTCAGCTCGGTTATGGTCGTCACGGTAGACGTCCGCGGGCCCGGATCGAAGATCGCCAACTCGCCGAATATGTCCGACGGTCCCATGATCGCGAGCAGATTCTCGCGGCCATCCGCTGAGCGACGGCCAACCTTCGCCTTGCCACGGACGATGATGAACAACCGGTCACCGGGATCGCCCTCAACGAAAACTGTATGACGGCGGGGAAAGTCGACCAGATGCAATTGTCTGACCAGAGAGGAATAGGCACTCGGCTCAACTCCTTGGACGAGGCCAGATCTCGCCAGGATCTGGTTCACCAAACCCGAGGGGAGCCGTCCGGCACCTTCACCCGGAAGAGACCCGCTCTGGTCGTCGGAAGGCGCAGGTTCTGTCGACGGCGTCATGAGAGAACCACTGGCCGATAGACCACTAAATGACGCAGACCGAGTGCAGGCCTGAAAGAGAATGCCAAGGTACACATCTCGCGGCCGTAATGGACCTCAACACGCAACCAGACTGTGGCATCCGTCCACGTCGGCACGTTTGATCGTCGCCCTTTCAACGAGTTTGCACACCAGCCGCGTCCAACGGTCACGACTGCTGGTGGGGAATATGTCAGCCAGCGTGACACTGTTGCGCTTTCCTGTAAAGTCCGCAGCTGCGACACCCCGGGCCACCCAGTTTTATTGTTCCACAGCCCGTCAAAGCGGCCGGATCGCGCCCACTATCACAACTGAGCGGTCGCCTGCGAGGATGGCGATATGACACCCGCAGTAATTCGACGATGGATTGACATCATCGAAAACGGCCGCACGGACGAACTCGAGGACCTGCTCGCCGAGGACGCGGTCTTCTACTCCCCCGCTGTTTTCACTCCTCAGGTCGGCCGCGCGAAAGCGGCTGCCTACCTGTCGGCCGCCGAGAGGATGTTCGCTGGAGCCGATTTCCGTTACGTCGAACAGTGGTTCGGTCAGTATTCGGCGATTCTCGAGTTCACCGCCGACCTCGACGGCATCCACCTCGACGGCATCGACATGATCCACTGGAACGACGATGACAGGATCGTCTCCTTCAAGGTGATGATCCGGCCGCTCAAGGCCCTTCAGTCGGTCATTCCGAGAATGGGATCACTCCTGCAACAGGGGTAGCTCACCATCTGCCTTGCTCACCACGCACGGAAAGACTAAAGACGCCGACAGGCGGTGTGGCGCTTTGCTAGGAGACCCGACCATGGACGTGATGACGGCAATTCAATTCGGCCGGCTCGTCGGTGAAACCTACGACGTGTTGCCGAGCGGCTTGACGAATTCGGCCGGTAAGGTGCTGACTGCCAGCGGAACAGATTACACAGTGGTCACCACGATTTATGCCAATGACCTTGCGACAGACATGAACCCGAGCCGGGGCGACGACACCGTCTCCATCGGGTTGGTTTGCCAGGCGAATGGAGCAGGCGATGCGGTGATTACGATCCGGGGTACCGAAGGAACCTTGGAGTGGATTCACGATGCCGACTTCCTCACCGTTCCCTGCCCCTTCCTTGTCGGCGCCGGCCAGACGGAGGATGGCTTCACCGCCATGTACAACTCCCTGAGGACCGGTACCGCGCCGAATTCGCCGACCGTGGCCAAGGCAATCGGCAGCCTTCCGTTCCCGCACCCTGTGACCTCAGTGACGGTTTGCGGGCACAGCTTGGGAGGAGCCCTGGCGACGCTGCTCGCCCTCGACCTGGCGGCCAATACGGTCTTCAGCCACCCAGTCGTCTACACCTACGGCAGTCCGCGCACAGGGGATTCCCTGTTTGCAAGCACGTTCAATCAGGTGGTCACCAACTCGTACCGGATCGAAAATCGTCTGGATATTGTCCCGAAATTGCCGCCTCCCCCGGTTTACCAGCATGTGCTCGAGCCTTATGAGCTAAACCCGGTTCGGCTCTTTCCACTCCCCGCAGAGATCCTGGTTGATTTCACCCCTACTTGCGAACATGCGGTCGCCACATACCTATATCTGCTGTCCCGCCAATCGGCCGGCCCAGTCATTCCACTCGACGTCAACTGTCAGCCCAACGCAACGGGCACCGGCTCGGTCGCGCAGTGAGGCGATCGGTGTCGAGCCGTCACCGCAACCACCGCGGCGTCCGGCGGCATCCGCATCCACCACATTGGGTGCAGTGCCGACTTCACCCTCAGCCCTAACTCACCAGTCAAGCCATGGGTGCAGTGAAGCTTTTGGCAAACGGTGGTCCCATGACCCTGGCAGCCTAATGGTCAGCGAGGAAGGGCATCTGCATCGAGCGCGTGGACAGCAGTGACTCCATGGCGTCGCCTGCCACGGGGCGCGAGAACAGGAAACCCTGCGCCCGGTGACATCCATGGTCTATCAAAGTCTGTGCGGCAGCAGGCGTCTCA
>JBEKNM010000643.1:0-2751 GCA_049522835.1 Mycobacterium sp. | reverse complement strand
CGTCGTCGATCCGAAATTTAGCCGAATGGCGGGGTGTCTCAAGAGACGCGCTTGGCTCACATAGGCCGCATCGTCGCCGGGCCCCGGGCCACCATTAGGCTGGCCCGCTGTGATCACCCGGATGTCCGAGCTGTTCCTGCGCACTCTGCGTGACGATCCCGCCGACGCTGAAGTGGCCAGCCACAAACTGCTGATCCGGGCGGGATATGTCCGGCCCGTCGCGCCTGGACTGTACAGCTGGCTGCCGCTGGGGCTGCGAGTGCTGCGCAAGATCGAACGTGCTGTCCGCGAGGAGATGAACGCGATCGGCGGGCAGGAGATCCTGTTCCCTGCTCTGCTGCCGCGCGCGCCGTATGAGACGACGAACCGCTGGACCGAATACGGAGACAGCGTGTTTCGGGTGCGGGACCGCCGCGGTAACGACTACCTGCTGGGCCCGACGCACGAAGAGCTCTTCACCCTGACCGTCAAGGGCGAGTACAGCTCCTACAAAGACTTCCCGCTAACGCTGTACCAAATCCAGAGCAAATACCGTGACGAGGCGCGGCCGCGAGCCGGCATCCTGCGCGTCAGGGAATTCGTCATGAAGGACTCCTACTCCTTCGATATCGACAGTGCTGGACTGAAGGCTGCCTACGATGCGCATCGGGAGGCCTACCAGCGCATCTTCAATCGGCTGAAGGTCCGCTACGTCATCGTGTCGGCGGTGTCCGGCGCGATGGGCGGCAGTGCCTCCGAAGAGTTCTTAGCCGAGAGCCCGATCGGTGAAGACACCTTCGTGCGCTGCCTGGGGTCGGGTTATGCGGCCAACGTCGAGGCGGTGATCACCGCGCGCCCAGAGGCACTGCCCGTTGACGGGCTGCCCGAGGCGGTGGTCCACGACACCGGCGACACCCCGACCATCGCCAGGCTGGTGGCCTGGGCAAACGAGGCTGACCTGGGCCGCACGGTCACTGCCGCTGACACCTTGAAAAACGTCCTGGTCAAAGTCCGCCAGCCCGGTGGGGACTGGGAGCTGCTGGCCATCGGGGTGCCGGGCGACCGCGAGGTCGACGACAAGAGGCTGGGCGCGGCGCTGGAACCGGCCGACTACGCGCTGCTCGACGACGAAGATTTCGCCAGGCACCCGTTCCTGGTGAAGGGGTATATCGGACCGAAAGCATTGCGGGACAACAATGTTCGCTATCTTGTCGACCCGCGCATCGTCGACGGCACCAGCTGGATCACCGGGGCCGACGAGCCGGGCCGTCACGTCGTCGGCCTGGTGGCCGGCCGGGACTTCACCGCCGACGGCACCATCGAGGCCGCCGAGGTGCGCGAAGGCGATCCGTCTCCCGACGGCGCCGGCCCGCTGGTCATGGCGCGCGGAATCGAGATCGGGCACATCTTCCAGCTCGGTCGCAAATACACCGATGCCTTCACCGTCGACGTGCTCGGTGAGGACGGCAAGCCGGTGCGGCTGATCATGGGCTCCTACGGCCTCGGGGTGTCGCGGCTGGTCGCCGTCGTTGCCGAGCAGCAGCATGACGAGCTGGGCCTGCGGTGGCCGGCGGCGATCGCGCCGTTCGACGTCCACCTGGTGATCGCCAACAAAGACGCCGAGGCCCGCAGCGGAGCCGCAAAATTGGCCGCTGACCTGGATCGGTTGGGTCTCGAGGTGCTGTTCGATGATCGTCAGTCATCGCCAGGCGTCAAATTCAAGGACGCCGAGCTGCTGGGTATGCCCTGGATCGTCGTGGTGGGGCGCGGCTGGGCGGACGGCGTGGTCGAGTTGCGCAACCGCTTCAGCGGTCAGACTTCCGAGCTGGCTGCCGGTGCCTCGCTGGCCACCGACATCGCCGCGGCGGTCAGCGGCTAGCACAGAGCAGCGCTATTCGTTGCCGCCCGGGAAACTCGCATTGATGGGCCAGGCACCCAGCACTCGGTTCCATCGGGCGGCCATCACCGCACTCTGGGTCAGGGCCGTCGAGGCGAACGCACGGTCATCGGCGGTCTCGGCGTGCTCGATGACTGCGCGCCAAGCCGTCGCGCCGTCGTTTTCCATTCGCGCGGCCAGGCGCGCCGCATCGGCCGCGCTGCCCACCAGCATGGGCAGCTGGTAGCCGGCCGCGGCCACCGGGGCGATGACCTTGCGGGCGGTCAGCATCGCGATGACGTCGTCGCGACGTTGCCGGTGCTGGTTCAGCGCATCCACCACCAGGTTGTTGACACCGGGCGGCGACAACGCGGACACGATGCCGTAGCCGTAGATGGTCGAGTGTTCGATGGCGAGCGCGTCACACAGCGACGCGTCGTCGGCGTCCTTGGGATTCGGGCCGGCGGGGGACCGTTTCAGCGGTTCGGAAGACGTCATGGCGTCGGCCCCGCGGGCACCAGGGCAACCTGGTAGGCCGCCGTGCAGGACGAGGTGATCGAACCGAGCAGCCCTGCCCGGTAGCCCGACGACGTCGCCACCAGTCGACTGGCGCTCTCGGCTGATGTGCGCAACGAATCGACCACATCGGACAGCGGTGGCGCGGGTGGTGGCGGCGCCGCCGCATCGGCTGGGCTCGGACTGGTGGTGGTTTCGCTCGACGAGGAGGTGAGCTTGCCGGCGGCTCGGGCGATCTCGGTGGCCAATGCGCGGGCATGGGCGGCGCGTTGGGTGGCGACCACGGTCAGCGCGGCAGCGATCTGCGGTGGGTTGCCAACGGCCGCCGCGGCGGCACCTGCGAGCGTGCTGTCGTGCCTGGCCTCGTCTAAGGGCCCCAG
>JBEKNM010000642.1:0-2756 GCA_049522835.1 Mycobacterium sp. | reverse complement strand
GGTCCCGATCGGTGCCCAACATGCTCGTGTTGGGGCGCCAGTTGTGCGGTAAGACAACGACTCTGGCGGCGTTCGGGCAGGCGCTTACCGGCAGGCTTAGCTCAGAGCAGGCGCAGATCACCATCATCGATCCCAAGACATCGTTGATCGGCAAGATTCAGGGTCCGCATGTGCGCGCCTACGCGTATACGGCCGATGACATCGACGAAGTGATCGCTGGACTGGCGGAGATCATGCGCGACCGTCTTCCTCCCTCAGGTCTGAGCCAGGAAGAGTTGCTGAACCGCAGCACATGGGAGGGTCCGCACCATTTCCTTCTGATCGACGATGAGCAAGAGCTCCGGCCGCACGGTGTGATCGGCAAGAGCGCGGCAACCGCGCCGTTGTGGGGACTGCTCGAACGCAGCCGCGAGATCGGCCTGCACGTCATCGCCTCACGCTTACCGGGGAACTGGGCAGGGGTGTCGGTGACGAACCCATTCCTGCAGAAGATGACTAGTTCGCGAGCGCCCACGCTATTTATGGACAACGATCCCGCGGCGGTGAAAGTATTCGGCAGGATAGGCGCTCAGCAGCTACCCCCGGGGCGTGGCCTACTGGTCACAACCGACGGCGCGATCGAGGGAGTGCTGGTAGGAGTCCCGGAATAGGCACGAATCGGATTCAGCGCGTGGTCATTGTCGCGGGCGCTGCTGCGCTGATTCTCGCTGCGTTCGGCCTCGATTCGGTACCGGAGGTCTCCGGCACGATCACAGGCGGCAAAGCGCCGGAATTTTCGTTCCGTTATGAAACAGTTTGGCGAGGTGCGTCAGGCCGTGGCGGAACGCAAGCCGAAGCGCTGTGGTCTTCGCCGCGTCGGTGGCGCAGGCCCGCGGTTACGACGTCGACAAGCCGCGAAACCTCGCCACGTCTGTCACCGTCGAGTAGCTGCGAACAGCTGCGCGTAGTACGTGCAGCCGGGGATCATTCGGCTGCAAGGCCTCCCAGCCCTCGCGCTACTACTATCTGGCGGGAATGCACTGCATGCGCGTCAGCAAGTTGGGAGGCAATCTTGTCTTTGGATGGTTTCTGCATGCCGAGCCATCGCGCATGAAATTCGGCATCATTGGCCTCGTCGTCTTCATCGCGGCGTACGTCACCTCGATTGTGTTGTATGCCAACAGCGGTGTGGGTCGTGAACATCAACTCAGCGAAACTATGTCGGCGAGCGACGGGACTACCCTGACCGTCGATATCGAAGATATTCAGTCCAACAACAGTGCTGTGCTCGCCAACCTCACGGTTTCACCAGGACCTGCGTTGCTGGATCCGCGAACCCGGAATCTCAAGGGCGACCTCAGTGTCGCGATCACGTCCGCGGCAACGCCCACCAAACGCACGTGGACGAAGGGCATGCTGCCCGGTGTATTTATTAATTCGCTGCCCATTGTCGGTGACGTCGCGGATTGGCCCTTCGATCGCTATCGTTCGGGGCCGATCGTCGTCGAAATCTTCCGGGGCAATGCGGAAGAGTCAGAACGGGCGCCGGTGATATTCGACGACAGCCTTCCCGGCTGGCATGTTGACATGCGTGGCGCCAGCAAAGCCGATCCGCTCGCACCGTACCAATTGGAGCTACATCGGTCGCCGAGCACCGCGGCATTCGCCGTCCTCATCCTCGGCGTTCTTATCACGCTTGCGGCCTAGCCCTGTTCGTCGCGGTTCAGACCGTGCGTGACCGGCGAAAATTCCAGCCTCCGATGACAACGTGGTACGCGGCGATGCTCTTTGCGGTGATACCGCTGCGAAATGCGCTTATCAACCCACCCCCATTCGGGGCCTGGGTTGATGTCACCGTCGTTGTCTGGGTGATCGTCGTGTTGGTGATCTCGATGACGCTCTACATCTTCTGCTGGTGGCGGCACCTGAGACCCGAGGTCGAAAAGCCGACCTGACACGTTTGCCGAATCGACAAGAAGGAGAAGTAGCGGTGTGGACTCAGTGACTGCGCCGGTCCACCTGGTCAGCGTGCCGGATCATGCGCTCCGACAGTTCAAGGAACCGGTTCTCATGCCCGCCACCCTCGGACGAGTAGCCCAGCGTTCGTATCTCCGTCGCGAACCCCCGCACGTCGCAGGTCAACTGCTCCAAGTCATTCATCGCGCAAACCACTCTTTCAAAAGGGGCCTCTCGCGCAGGGCCGCGCGGGCGGGTAACCGCTGACGCGACGTCGTAAAACATCTACCGCCCAACGGTTTCGAAAACTTCGGCGGACCATCCCAGCAGCATGGCAGACCGACAGTCGGGAGCGGTTCACAGCCTATGCGCCGTGTTTGGCGGCGCGGCACATCAAATTAGCGAGGACAGCAGCGGACAGCCTGCTCAGCCTACGCCACATTCAACAGGCAGCAAAGTGTGTCACGAGCTCTGAGCTGCGTCAATTTGCTGTCCGCGCTGTTCGCGGCAAAGGCCCTGCGCGGCCGGCGCTGACAGGCTTCTGCTGCGGCTTCGGCCTTTTCGCGCTTAGCCTTCTCGCCAGACACTGCCCGACCGGAATTCGGCTCGGGTGTTCGAGTGCTGTTCGGGCCTGGTCGATTTGGTCGTATGCGATGGTGGCCGCCGGTTGGTAGCGTCCGAGTCGGTCGAAAAAGACGGCGAGGACAGCCAGCGCGCTACGGATAGTGGTGGTGTTGCTCTGCCGCGCAGGCGATCATCATCGGAGCACATGGCGCGGCACAAGGTTGGTCTACACTTCCTATCGGGGCAACACTGCCTCG
>JBEKNM010000641.1:0-2761 GCA_049522835.1 Mycobacterium sp. | reverse complement strand
CGAGGGGGCCGGGTCTGAATTGACGGTCAGCGGCCGAATTGTTCCCGGCCCCCACGCCCGAGTGGACTGCGGCCTGGCCGGCACCGTTCTGCGTTTCGTTCCGCCGCTGGCGGCACTCGGCGATTCGCTGGTCGAGTTCGACGGCGACGAACAGGCCCGGATTCGGCCCATCGAACCACTGTTGAACGCGCTGCGGGCTCTCGGCGTACCCGTCGACGGCACCGGGCTGCCGTTCCGGGTCCAAGGCAGCGGATCGGTCGCCGGCGGCACCGTGGCCATCGACGCGTCGGGGTCGTCGCAGTTCGTGTCCGGCCTGTTGCTGTGCGGAGCGTCCTTCACCGAGGGCCTGACCGTGCAACACACCGGTTCTACGTTGCCTTCGGCGCCGCACATCGCGATGACGGTGGTAATGCTGCGGCAAGCCGGCGTCGACATCGACGATTCGACCCCGAACCGCTGGCAGGTGCACGCGGGCGCGATCGCGGCGCGGCACTGGGACGTCGAGCCCGATCTGACGAACGCCGTCCCGTTCCTGGCAGCGGCGGTAGTCAGTGGCGGAACAGTGCGCATCACCCGCTGGCCGGCGGCCAGCGTGCAAGCCGCCGACGACATCCTGGGCGTCTTGAGCAAACTCAATGCCATTGTCACCCAGACTGATTCATTCCTGGAAGTGCGCGGGCCGGCGTCATCCCAAGGCTTCGAAGGCTTTGACGCCGACCTGCGCGCCGTGGGTGAGCTCACGCCTTCGGTGGCGGCGCTAGCGGCCCTGGCGTCCCCGGGATCGGTGTCGAGGCTGACCGGCGTCGCCCACCTGCGTGGTCACGAAACCGACCGGCTCGCCGCACTGAGCACCGAAATTAACCGCCTGGGCGGCAATTGTCAGGAAACGCCCGACGGTCTGGTGATCACCGCGACACCGCTGCGGGCCGGCACCTGGCGTGCGTATGCAGACCATCGGATGGCGATGGCAGGCGCGATCGTCGGGCTGCGAGTCGCCGGCGTCGAGGTAGACGACATCGGTGCCACCAGCAAGACGCTGCCGGAATTCCCGCAGCTGTGGGCGCGCATGCTGGCCGATGCGGGGTCCGGCGTTTGAAGCCTGGCGACTACGACGAGTCTGACTTCAAGGTCCGCTCCGGCCGCGGTTCGCGACCGCGGACCAAGACCCGTCCCGAGCACGCCGACGCCCAGTCCGCCATGGTGGTCAGCGTCGACCGCGGCCGCTGGGGGTGCGTGCTGGGTGGCCGCCCCGATAGCAGGGTCACGGCAATGCGGGCACGAGAGCTGGGCCGCACCCCGATCGTCGTCGGCGACGACGTCGACGTGGTCGGCGATCTCTCCGGGCGGCACGACACCCTGGCCCGCATCGTGCGGCGGGGACCGCGGCGAACAGTCTTGCGGCGCACCGCCGATGACACCGACCCCACCGAACGAGTCGTGGTCGCCAACGCCGACCAACTGCTGATCGTGGTGGCCCTGGCCGACCCACCGCCACGCACGGGACTCGTCGACCGGACGCTGATCGCCGCCTATGCCGGCGGGCTGACACCCATTCTTTGCCTGACCAAGACTGACCTCGCACCGCCGGAACCGTTCGCCGAGCAGTTCTTGGACCTGGACCTGACGGTGGTCGCTGCCGGCGTCGATGATCCCCTGCTCGCGGTAGCAGAGTTGCTTCCCGGCAAGATCACCGTGCTGCTCGGACACTCCGGGGTTGGCAAGTCGACCTTGGTGAACCGCCTTGTGCCCGAAGCCGATCGGGCTGTCGGCGAGGTCACCGACATCGGCAGAGGGCGGCACACCTCGACACAGTCGGTGGCGCTGCCTCTAGGCGATTCGCTGCCGGGTTCCGGCTGGGTGATCGACACCCCGGGAATCCGCTCGTTCGGGTTGGCCCACATCCAGCCCGACGACGTGCTGTCGGCTTTCTCCGACCTCGCCGAGGCGACCGAGGACTGCCCGCGCGGCTGCGGACACATGGGACCGCCGGCCGACCCCGAATGCGCGCTGGACACTTTGTCCGGGCCTGCCGTTCGACGCGTCGCCGCGGCCCGGCGGCTGCTGACTGTGCTCAGAGAGACTTGACCAGCCGCATTCGCAGCTCGTCGGGCCTCACTGACGGGATCCGCGAGCGTAACGTCACTGCGAATCTGGTCGCGGGATTTCGCAGTGAGGTTACGCTCGCGGATACGTGTTCGGTCAGCCCAACGCTGTGCGTAGGTGACCTTGCCGTCATACTCGCCGTGACTGGCGCTGTAGCGCACGTCAACGATTGAGAGACTTGACCAGCCGCATACCGAGTTCGTCGGCCGGCACCAGATGGCCGTCGGCGCAGTGGATTTCGACGGTCGCGTCGGCGCCGCAACCCAGATGGGTCAGCCGGAGCCGGTCGCGGCCCGGCAGGTGGCGCCGCCCCCATTCGAACATCGCGAAGACCACCGGCATGAAATCGATGCCGGCCTCGGTCAGCACATACTCCTCGCGGCCGCGCTGCCCGGGATCCCGGTAGGGCCGCCGCCTCAGTAGCCCGAGGTCGACCAGTTCGGCGAGCCGCGCCGAGGTGGCGGCTTTGGTGATACCCACGCGGCTGGCGAAATCGTCGAACCGGGTGGTGCCGTAATACGCCTCGCGCATGATGAGCATCGCGGACTTGGTGCCGACCAACGCCATGGTCTTCTCGATCGAGCACTGCCCGACAGCCGACCATTTATCGCGCTCCGCCAGCGCCCCCTGAAGAAATGTCATGTAAATCACCTCCCGG
>JBEKNM010000640.1:0-2763 GCA_049522835.1 Mycobacterium sp. | reverse complement strand
ACCCCCAGCAAAGCGACGATGACGCCGAGAACCGCCCGCCTGCGAGCCTTCACCCAGTCATGCACGCGCGACATCACCGCGCCAGTGCCCGCGGGCGCCGCCAGCTGGCAGGCAAGCGGGATCTCGACGAACGCCAGTCCCACGACCGTGTACACCGCGGCTGCGCTGACTTGGGTGCCCACAGCGGCTCCCGAAGCCAGGATGGCGGTGAGCACCGCCAAGTAGCGGAAGTCTGTCGTGAGGCAAACTCCGACGACGAACGTGATCCACAGCGGGCCGGCTTGCAGCGCATCCAGGGCGCGCGTCGACAATCGCGAGAATGCGCTCGGCGCGGCCTGACACGACGGATCGTCGACAGGGATTGCCACTCGAGCGTGTTGACGCGCCGGAAAGCCAACCGCGATCGGTACCGCGACCAGCAGCGCGAGCACACCCGCAACGATCTGAATGTGTCCCACCGTGGAGCTTGTTGCGGCAAGCTCCACCCGCTGCATGACCCCGAGCGCGACGTCGTGCAGCCCGAAAAGCACGCCCACCCCCAGGACCACGCCAACCGTCATACCGCCAAGCCACAACGCGACCAGATGAAGCACGGGCCGCGACCGCGAGAACAAGAGCACCGCGATCCCGATCCGCACCGGGTCTGCCGTCGCCACCAGGGCTATCACCAGCACCGTGCCCCACATGGGCGGATGCTACCCCGACGGGGCGTTGGCTTGTACATCAAGCTGATTGATAGGCAGGTAGCCAGGCCGCGCGGCCGTCGGTCCACGAGATGTGCACATCGCGGTTTCGACGACCGGGTCGCGGGTATGAATATTGGGGATCGCCCTTGTTTTGGGTAGGTGAATCGCCGGTGTTCGGCTTGGTTTGCTGTGTAATGTTGTGCTTCCGCGTTGGAAACGTCACGATGGCGTGTCGGTCACCTCGAAAATCCGCTGGTACAGGCGGTGAACCACTGGGGAGGGTATGTGTTCGTCCCGGGAGAGGAGGCCTTCGGGGCCATCAGCGACTGGGTGCCGGACCCCGGTTGGGTCGTATCGTGGCAGCCCTCGCCCGCCTCGCTAGCTAAAGCCCGGGAAGCCCCGATAAGCGCGGTGCCACCCAGCCCTCAGCAAGCTCGGCACCTCCGTAACTTTCGCGAACACGCAGCCCGTGGGGTTGATATGTCCCGGCTTTGCATTGGCAGTTGGGACATACCCGGCCAGTGCGACGTCCGGGTCCTGACTTACGTCATCAACGCGCATCTTCGTCGGCATGACACCTACCACAGTTGGTTTGAGTACACGGATAACGACCAGATCATCCGGCACACATTCCGCGATCCCGCCGATATTCAATGTGTTCCAATTGAGCTTGGTGAGATGACGTCGGCAGCTTGGCGAGAGCATATATTGGCCACGCCGAGTCCGCTGCAGTGGGATTGCTTTCGTTTCGCCATTATTCAGCGTGCGGAGAACTTCACCTTCTGTTTGAGTGTTGATCATCTCTATATCGATGCGCAATTTATTGGTGCGATGCGCATGGAGTTCTATTTGATGTATACCGCCCTGCTGGCGGGCGAAGCGCCTATCCCGCTGCGACCCGCGGGCAGCTATGAGAATTACTGTGTCCGGCAGCACCAGCACACATCCGCTCTGACCTTGGACTCCCCGCAGGTACGGGATTGGGTCGACTTCTTCGAAAAAAATGACGGAACCCTTCCGGACCCCCCGGTATCACTCGGCGATGGATCGGGGTCCTGCGAGCTAATGTTCGTACAGGTTATGGACGAGCGACAGACAGCCGCATTTGAATCCGCCTGCATAGCGGCGGGTGCCCGTTTCAGCGGTGGCGTGTTCGCCTGCGCCGCTCTTGCACAATACGAGCTGACCGGCGCTGAAACATATTATGGAATAATTGCACACGATACCCGTAGCACTCAAGCGGACTTTATGACGACGGGTTGGTTCACCGGCTTTGTCCCGATCACCATCCCCGTCAACGCATCGTCTTTCGGTGATACCGCCCGTGCTGCACAGGAGTCGTTTGATTCGGGCAAAGATCTGGCGAATGTACCGTTCAATCGCGTACTGGAATTGGCGCCATGGCTGCGGATGCCTCAGCGGCGCGTTCCTTTGCTGTTTCACCTCGATGCCAGCATTCCTCCCCTTTCTACTTTCGTCAACTCTGACTGGGGCGGGACGAATATGATGATCTACCACGACGGCGGGGTTCCGGCTCGATTCGATTTACGGGTGAATCGATATGAGAAGGAGACGCACGTGCTTGTGTTTTTCCCGAACAATCCGATTGCCCGCGAATCGGTAACGCGCTATATGGCGACGCTGAAATCCATCTATATCCGTGTCGCCGAAAGCCGCGACGCAGCGGCGCTGTTACGTAATGGCGTGAACTTTCAGCAGCAACTGGTCTGATCAGGTTCAAGAATACAAACGGGCTCATCGCAGAAGAGGGTGTAGTCGGGGTTCGTCGGTTTTCGAGGTCGCCTGCACGGATTTTCACGCTCGGCTGCACTCCTATCCGGGCGCGACGACACGTGCGCCGGGGAACGAGCTATGCACCGTCGTTGCCATCGCGCAGGGAATGGATCATGCTCTGCAGGATCCGGAACGCGCCTGACTGCTCGGTCTCGGTCATCCCGGCCAGCATTCTGACTTCGACGGACCGGACCGCTATGGTCGCCTTCTCTAGGCTCCGTCGGCCGCGAGGCGTGAGCCGCGTGGGAAGAACCTTCCCGACGGGTGCCTCCGCAGGCCTGGT
>JBEKNM010000639.1:0-5378 GCA_049522835.1 Mycobacterium sp. | reverse complement strand
GAAGTTCGCGCTCGAAGCGGTCAGTGACTCCTTGCGACGCGAAATCGCCCCGTTCGGCGTCCAGGTGGTCGTCGTCGAACCGGGCGCCGTGCGTACGGAAATGGCCGGCCGGGCGATCGCCACCGCCCATGAGCTGGCGTCGACCATGACGCCCGAGCAAAGCCGGCGCTACGGCGGGCTCGTGCACGCCGTCACCGCGCAGTCCGCGTCGCACACCAAGTCGGGCCTGCCCGCTGACGCCGCGGCCAAGGTGATCGCCAAGGCAGTGACGGCGCGCAAGCCGCGCACTCGCTACACCATCGGCCGCGACACCGCACTGCTCACCCGCTTGGCGCGCATCCTGCCCGACCGGACACTTGACCGCCTCTTTGCCGCGGCTCTGCGTCCGCACTTTCCCAAGGAGAGCAAGGAGCATCGCGTAGCTCGTCGAACCTCCGCGTCATGCCCCCAATGACTGCGAGCCTGGACGTGGTCGGTGCTGCGAACGCGCCTCTTCCAATTTCGCCACACGCTGACCGTTGATCGTGGTCGGCAGTGGAGGCTGGCCCTTGCGCAGCGTCGTGATCAGCTCCCGGTAAGGGCCGATGAGGTAGACAGTGTCGCCGGCTTTCAGTTCGGCGTCCCGGCGCGGGCGTAATCTGATCGGCCCTTCCGGTCGAGTGATCGCGATAACGCGCGTTTGGGTAGACATGTTTCCCATTAGCAGTCCATCTAGCTCGCTGCCCGCCGCCACGACCATTCCGCCGACCATGAAGGAGCGCTGCCCGACCCAAAACGTCCCCAGCACCTGCAGGCCCATCGCGGCGCCGATGAACCAGGGGGCTGCCAGGTCGACGATTGACCGCACGTTTTCGAAACCGAACCGCTGATTCACCGCAGCGCCCAGCGCGCGGCCTTGAACGCGCAGCACAATCGGCACCTCGGTGTCGGATCCCAAGATCTCAAGCAGCACGATCCCGGTCTCGATGTTCTGCATGTCCTCATGGGTCACCACCGCCACCCCGCGGGCGCGATCGACGCGCGCCGATTCCAGCGTCTGGCGCATCGCTGAGTCTCCGAAAATGACCGGCACGTCGAGTTCGGCCGCGGTCGACAGGAAGCGGTTGTTCTCGTCCTGCTCGATGACCAGGACGTCGTATCCGGCAGCGATCAGATCACTGACGACGCGGATGCCGACTGTACCCAGTCCGACAACGACGACGTGGTCGCGCATACGGCGTGCCCGTCGGAGTCCGGCCGCAGCGAGGAAGCGGCGCGACAGCAGCAGGTCGGCAAGGAAAGCGACGAGGATGGCGGTAACGGTCACGCCGCCGAACATCAACCCGACAGCGAACAGTCGCAGGGAAGTGGATTGTTGGGCGAAGCTGAAATCGCCGTAGCCGACGGTCGTAATCGTCTCGGAGGCGAAGTACAAGGCGTCGATCCACGTCATCCGCGGGTTCTGGTAGGTGAAGTGCACCACGGCTGTCGAGCCGAGCGTGAGGAATAGCGCGAAGGCCAACGAGGGGAAAAGCATCGGGTTCACGTCGTCACGCATAGCGCGCGCGGCGTCGATTACGCGTCGCACCCGGGAGTCGCGAGAGCGCGTCGCGGTCGATTTAGGGACGGTGATCCCGCGGGTTTCCAATTCGTCCTTGACGCCGATCATCGAGGTCCAGTCGCCGGTATAGACCTGCAGATCCCTTCCCGGACATGGCACCACCTCGCCGGGGGCAGGTGAGTTCTTGCCGTGGACCACCGCCACCGGGGCCAGGTCGGCGTAGATCTCGCGCAGAGTCGCGTCGTACGGCGCCTCGGCTCCCCAGACAACGAATTCGATACCGGCCGCCTCGAACGGGTGCGCGGTACGCGACAGAACTGCCTCGACGACGGATGGTGCCGCGAGGTCGGCGACGTCCAAGATCGCGCCGGGGCCGTTAACGGCGGCCACCGCTTCGCGCAGCACGTTGTTGGCCAGACGTGCCACCACGCGAACATTTGGGCTGAATTGCCTTGCCAACAGGGCGATTTCGAGATTTACCGCGTCATTGGGCCCGGCGCAGACGACGGCGCGCGCGCGATGTACCCCGGCGCCAAGGAGATCGGCGGCAGTATTGATCTTGATAATCCGCGCGCCGGCGCCTCTTAGCTCCTCGGCGACCGTCTTCGCCAGCGCGTCGTCACCGCAGACGATGATTTCGCGATGAAAGATCTCATCCATTTTCGCGGGAACCGGGTTGGCTCGCACATTTGTTAACAAAGTTGATCGCGACGGCGAGTCGACAGAGAACTGCCGTATATGGTCCGGCCTTCGCTCAAGCCGGGAGAACCGATGGCATCGTCTTCATCATTCGGCGGTGGCTTTGTCTTGTGCGGCATAAATACTCATAAATACTCCCATATCTCGTTCATATGACTATCGGCCACTATGCCGGAAAGTGCCACCGGAGGAGCCCGGATGAGGTAAGTCAACACCGATGTCCCGCAAGCGGAGTCGCCTACTACGACCAGTAACAGGAGCGCGGCCCCAGCCTGATGGAAGCCGCGTGTTCTTGGGGGGCAACAGATTCGACTCGAGCTCGTCACGCAGACGAAATAGTTGAGGCGTAAGCAAACACTGCGGTGTGGGCTCGCGCGTGGCTGGTGCTGCGCGAAGACGACATCCGTCGCCCGGACGGCAGTCGCGGCATCTACAGCGTGGTGGACAAGCCGACCTACGCGCTGGTGATGCCGTACGACGGTCACCGTTTCCGGTTGGTGGAGCAGTTCCGGTATCCCGTCGGCGCGCGGCGCTGGGAGTTCCCGCAGGGCACCGCTCCCGACCTGGCCGACGCCGAACCTGCTGAGTTGGCTGAGCGTGAGCTGCGCGAGGAAACCGGATTACGCGCGACGTCGTTCGAGGCGCTCGGCCAGATCGATACCGCGCCTGGAATGAGCAGTCAGCGCGGCTGGGTGTTCTTGGCCACCGGAATCGCCGAGGGCGATGCGGATCGTGAGCACGAGGAGCAGGACATGCATAGTGCGTGGTTCTCGCGCGAAGACGTCGAGCAGATGATCCGCTCGGGAGTGATCGTCGACGCCCAATCGATCGCGGCATACGGGCTGTTCTTACTGAACGGAAGGTAGCCCGGCGGCGGCGCGGATCTGGCGGCGTGCCGCGGCGGGATCAGCATCAGGAAAGATGTAGTGGCTCAATGCGGTTCGTGCGATCGCGCCGGCAAGGTCGCGGGGATTCACCGCGGTGGCGAAGGCGTCCTCGCGGGCGCAGCGCTGCAAGACCACCATCAACCCTTCGGTCAGCATGGGTAACGCCTGCGCCATCTGTTCGTGCGCGAACCCGGGCTCGAGGTCGAGCAGCCGCCCGGGCGGCTGATGCTCGACGAATGTCGCGATGACATCGACCGCGGCTTCTAGTCGCGCGACACCGACAACACCGGACATCGCTTTGTCCATCGCCGTGTCGAAGCGGCGGCGCTCGCGCTTGCCCAGCGCATCGATGAGTTCTTCTTTGGACACGAAGTACCGGTAGATGGTGGGTCGTGACACTGCGGCCAGGGTCGCCACATCCGAGAGCGACATCTTCCGGGCGCCCGCGCGGAACACGAGCCGCTGGGCCGCGTCCAGGATCCGGTCGGCCAGATCTCCATGATCTGATCCGGATCTGCGCAATTCAGCGCTCGACACTGCGGCGGCCCCTACAGTTTGCCGAGTTCGCGCAGCCATGAGATCAGCAGCCGCAGCCCGTCGTCAAAGGACATCGGCTGGTAGTCGAGACGCCGGGTGGTCAGGTTGTCGTCTGCTCTGGGCTTGCGCTCGCTCTTGGCGGCTGCTTCCGCGATGGCCATCAGGGTAGGCCCGAATTCAGCGGTCAACGCCTCCGGATCCGTGCGGTAGTCGAGATCCTCGACACGGTGGTCGATTCCGGCGATCTGGCAGGCGCGATTGATGCCTGCAGCGGTGCTGCAGGTGCCCTCGGGCGGGCCGATCAACAGGTAGCGCTCACCGGCCACCCCCCGGTCCAGCGCGGCGATCGAGCCCTTCGCGACGTCCGCTCCAGCAACCCAGGTCACCGGAAAAGCCAGATAGCGCTTGATCTTTCCGCGCATGCCTGCCAGCAGCACCCGGTTGAAGCTGGTGCGGTGCAAGGCACGTTCGACGACCAGGCCAGGACCGAAGATCGCGCCGGGGTGGCACGTCAGCACGTCGTCGCCCGCGGCTGCGCGCTTGTGTGCTTCCAGAAAGGCCGCGAGCTTGGTGACGGTGTAGGGATCGTTCGGGGGGTTCTCGAGAACGGGTGCGTCTTCGAAGTCGACGCCTTTGCCCAGATTGAAGAAGGTGCCGGTGCTCAGGGCAACCACCCGGCGCATGCCGTGGGCTTTCCCCGCATCCAGGACGTTCGTGGTGCCGACCATGTTGACAGCCTTGAAGTCTTCCAAGTCCTGACTGGCTCCGCCCAGCAATGCCGCACAGTGGATGGCCGCCTCGGCGCCCTTGGCTGCGCGAAGCACATCATCGGCGTCTCTGATGTCGCCCTGGACCAGTTCCACACCGATCGCGCCCAGCGCCGTGGCTTCATCCGGATTGCGAACCAGGGCGCGAACATGGTCGCCACGCTCAATCAACTGCTCGCAAACGTTGCCACCGGTCTGCCCGGTTGCGCCGGTGACGAAGATCGTGCTGGCCATGGCAGCCCTCCCAGGTTGTTACATATCGAACATATTTAGTGAAGAGTGTAAACGTTGACATGCGATTGTCCTATATTCAGTTCCATGGCACTCGATCCCTCAAGCGTTCTTCTGACCGACCGCGTCGCGGTTGTCACCGGCGGTGGCGCAGGCATCGGCCGCGGCATCGCGGCAGGACTGAAGGCATTCGGCGCGCAGGTCGCGATCTGGGAGCGCAACCCCGACTCGTGTGCGTCCGCCGCCGCGGAGATCGGTGCGCTGGGTATTGCCGCCGACGTCCGGGACAGTGCCGCCGTCGACGCCGCCCTCGCGCAGACCTCCGCCGAACTCGGGCCGGTGACGATCCTGGTCAACAATGCCGGCGGAGTCTTCTGGTCAGGGATCCTCGACACCAGCGAGAACGGTTGGGACGCACTGTACAAGTCGAACCTGCGCCACGTTTACCTGTGCACGCAGCGAGTGGCCCGCAACCTCGTCGAGCAGAAACTGCCGGGCAGCATCATCAGCGTCACCTCGATCGAAGGCGTCCGCGCCGCACCGGGTTACGCGACCTACGCGGCGGCCAAGGCCGGTGTCATCAACTACACCAAGACCGCGGCACTCGAACTCGCTCCGCATGGCATTCGGGTCAACGCGCTGGCCCCCGATATCACTCTGACGGAAGGGATCATGCAAATCGCGCCACCGGGCTCCGAGCGGCGATTCGGCCTCACG
>JBEKNM010000638.1:0-2777 GCA_049522835.1 Mycobacterium sp. | reverse complement strand
GAGTCCTTGCCGCCCGAGAACAACAGCACCGGCCGCTCGAACTCCGCGCCCACCTCCCGAATGATGTGGATCGCCTCTGCCTCCAGCGAGCGCAGATGGCTCAATTCGTACTGGCCGGCCGCGGGGCCGGCCTTCAGATCGCTGGTCATGGGTTCCTTGTCGCATTCCTGATAATTCTGGTCGAATTGACCATATTTATGGTCATTGTCATCTATGCAACCAGCCCGGGCCGCCAGTGTCAATCACGTTCCGATGAAGTACTGCGAAGGTCGGTTGACGGCTCAGGTGCGGGTCGCCGATAGTGCTGCGTGGTCCGATGGCATCTCAGCGTTGCATCAACTTTGCCCGGCTCCGAGCGACAAGTTCCGCGGTCGTGTGTCAGCTTGTGCGTGTAGGCCCGCATTGTCGCTGACAGGCGGGCAAACTTGCATGCGTCCGGCATGCAGCTTTGCAGCTACAGCGTGACTTCGTCGAGCTTGCCGGTGGCGACGTCGAAGACGAACCCGCGCAGCGACACGTGCTTGGTCACGAACGGGCTGTTTTCGATCCTGTGCAAAGACTGCCGGACGTCCTCCGCGAGATCGGGAAAGGCCTCTGCCGACCACGGCGGTTTGACGCCGGTCTCGTCCTGGATGCCGCGCTTGAAGTCGTCGTCGGTGAAGGTGAGCATCCCGCAGTCGGTGTGGTGAATCAGGATGATCTCCTGAGTGCCCAACAACCGCTGGCTGATGGCCAGCGAGCGGATCGCGTCGTCAGTGACTACCCCGCCCGCGTTCCGGATGACGTGAGCTTCCCCCTCGTTCAGACCCAGGATGCGATAGACGTCGAGCCGGGCATCCATGCAGGCGACCACCGCGACGTGTTTGCTCGGCGGCAGCGGCAGCGGACCGTCGAAGGAACTCGCGTACGCGGCGTTGTTGGCCAGGTAGTGATCAGTAACCGTCACTCAAGTCTCCTCGGGTATCGCGATATGGAATTTGCTACGCAGATCGATGCCGCGGTGGATGCCGGCAACCGGCTACCCGGATTTCACGGTTGAGAATCTACCCGATGGGTCAGCTGCCTCTTCGTCCGGCGCCGGACTGGTTGGCCGCGATTTTGACCAGCGGCTCGCGGTCGATGGCGCGCTTGAGGAGCTTGCCGGTCGAGCCCTTCGGCAGCACGTCGACGAACTGCACGATGCGCGGGATCTTGTAGGCCGATAGCCGCTCGCGCGACCACGCGGTGATCGCGGGTCCGTCCTGGGGCGAACCGGGACGGACGACGACGACGGCGGCGACCTCCTCGCCGTAGTGTTCGTGCGGGATACCGACGACCGCGGCCTCGACGATGTCCGGGTGTTCGTAGAGCACCGCCTCGACTTCGCTGGGGTACACGTTGTACCCGCCGCGGATGATGAGATCCTTGGCCCGGTCGACGATGCGCAAGTTACCCTCGGCGTCCATCTCCCCGATGTCACCGGTGCGTAACCAGCCGTCGGCCGACAACACGTCGGTGGTGGCGTCCGCGCGATTGTGGTAGCCGCGCATCACCGTTGGGCCCTTGATGTACACCTCACCCGCCGTGTTTGGCCCGACGGGTTGGTCCGCCAGGTCGCGGATTTGAACCTCGGTGTCGAACACCGCCTGGCCGACCGTCCCGGGCGGAGCCGTGGGGCCGCCGAACGTCGCGATGGCGGTGGTTTCGGTCAACCCGTACCCCTCGAGCAACGTGCAGCCGAACTTCTCCTGGAAGGTCCGGGCAACCTCCGCCGGCAGCGACGCCCCGCCGGATACCGCGAGGCGAAGCTGGGTGAAATCGTCAGCGGTGGCATCGCCGGCGCTGTGCAGCATCGCGTTCCACATGGTTGGGACGCCGGACATGATGGTGAGCCGGTCACGACGGAGCATGTCCAGCATCGCCTCGGCGCTGAACCGTGCCAACAGTGACACGGTTGCGCCTCCGGTGAGCGCCGACATCAACACCGCAGCCTGTCCGAACACGTGGAACAGCGGCAGGCCGGTGCCGGCCCGATCCTCGGGTGTGGTGCCGCAGAGCCGGGCCGAGATCTCTCCCGCGGACAGCAGGTTGCCGACGGTCAACTCGGCACCCTTGGGCCGCCCGGTTGTCCCGGATGTGAACAGGATGACGGCTGTGTCGTCGGGCGCGCGATCGCACATCGCGCTCAGAATTTCGTCGCCGGCTACTCGAGCGCCTTCGGTCAAGCTCCAGTGCGCTACTCCGTGCGTGGCCGCGGCTTCGGCTGCGGCCGGGCCGAGTTCGTGCCACGCGACCACGAGCGAACAGCCGGCGTCATCGATGAAGTACTCCAGCTCCGAGCGCGTCGACATGGTGTTGACGGGAACCACGACCGCGCCGAGCGCGAGGATGCCGAGGTAGGCGATAACGAACTCCGGCACCGTCGGAGCGATCAGCAGGACCCGTTCCCCCGGCCCGATGCCCTGCTTGCGAAGGGCCTCCGCATAGGCCAGGGCGGCGTCGCGGAGCTGGGCGTAGGTCCAACTGCGCTGCGCACCCCGCAGCGCGACGTGTTCGGGGTCGCTGTCGGCATGCCGGAGAACCGGTGTGAGGACGCTGGCCATGTCATACCTTTCGGGTCACGCGATTCTGCTCGCCTGGCTATGCCGCGTGGTGTCGGGTTGGGTGGGGAAGTGCATGGCAAGCCATGCCGGGGGTACGAATCGGCGCCACGGATCGGTGGGAACGGCCAGCCGGTCGAGGATCGCGTAGGCGGCGGCCGGGTGGAAACCCAGCCCACAGTGACTGCCGTAGACCTC
>JBEKNM010000637.1:0-2784 GCA_049522835.1 Mycobacterium sp. | reverse complement strand
CGATGTTTGTTGGTATCGCGCGGGCCAGCATCAGCGGGGGCGGCCCCTCGGCGGGGTCGTCTATGCAAGCGCGAGCTCCATCGCGTTCCTTGCCTAGCGCGATGAGTCGATCCGGGCCTGCTGCAGCGAGATTCGCGTCGCTGCTGTACCCGGCATCAGCCAGTACAGTGCCGATCACGTGCTCGGCGCTTCCGGTGACAGCGTGTATCCGGGCTGCAGCGTCTTGCGCTGCATGCATCATCGGTAGGAAGCATGCTTGATCGTTGGTCGACTGACCCACTCGGATTGCGATGATGAGTTGATCGCCGGTCACTGCGACCTGGGCGTTGTAACCTTGCAGGAACCCTTTGCGGGTCGGCATGATCCGCGATTGCGGATCAGTGGTGTTGGCAACAACTTTCGGTAACCGCTTGGATTCAGTCACCGACTGACTGTCAGCCTCGGCGGCGGCTCGTTCGGCGGTCTCGGCGTTGCATACCACGCGTCGTGCTTGCTGGACTCGGGTGCTGTCGTCCATCGGCACCGGGGGGCGGCCCATCGGCTTGCGTCCTGCGGCGATCAACGCGGCATACCGATCCAGTTTGGCCTGATGCGTGGCGATCTCCCGAGCAAGGTGCGCGCGCGCTTCGGGTAGTCGGTGTGGGCCGTTCGGAATCCGCCCAACGACCGGCTGGCCCTGCTCGGAGCGGCGACGACGGGTGATGGCCGCCGTGTGGCGGTCCTCATCGGCGCGAGCGCGTCGCCGCAACTGGGTGCCCAACTCTGCAGCGGCCTGGCGGATCCGTTCCGCCCGCCGGGTGCAGTCACCTAGGTCAGCCGGCACGCGATCCAGCCCGGCATCGGCTGCACCAGCCGCGGTGGTGTCCTCGTCTCGATCTGCGTCCTCGGACTCGGCGACGAGACCGGCCACATGCCGGTCGAACCACTCTTTGCCGTGGTTGGCGTCGATCGAGGCGTTCGCGGCGATCCTGGTCCCATCGATCGCGACCGTGCCGAACCGGCCCAAGCCCGCCTCGGCGGCGATCATCAACACCTGCGAAAACAAGTCGATGAACACATCTCGTGCCTCAGCCCGAAATCGAGCGACGGTCGCGTGGTCGGGGCCGTCCTGGGCACACAACACCCGAAACGCCACGTCGGTAACGCACATCCGCTCGATCTGCCGCGAGGATCGCACACCCTGGCAGTACGCGTAAACCAACAGCGCCAACAACATTCGGGGATCGAAGCCCGCCGCACCTGCCCCACCGCGACGGCGTGTAACCCGCTCTAGCCCCGCGGTGTCGAGAGTCTCAACGGTGTGGGACCAGCCGATGTTGTTGCCGATCGACAGGCGCACGCTCAAGGGATTGAAGTTGTCCGCCCGCTACACCCTGCCGCCGATGCCGTTCAGCATGACCGCCGACGAAGGAGTCGTGCTGGCGGACCGCATTCCCGGTGTCCGGACGGCGCGTGACGTCCCGCTGCGACCAGGCCGGGGCGCCTTCAAGGTCATGGCTTGGCCGCCGCTGGACGGCATCCGGTTTTTCCGCCGAATCCGGCCGAGCATGACTCTTCTGGAGTTCGCCCCCTGACTCGGCACGCTGCGGGCAGAATCACTACTTCCGCAGGGTGAATTGGTTGAGGTCGGTGTAGCCCTTGCGGAAGAGATCCGCGCAGCCGGTGAGGTACTTCATGTACCGCTCGTAGACCTCTTCGGACTGAATCGCGATGGCCTCGCTTTTGTGTGCCTCTAGGGCCGCGGCCCATATGTCGAGGGTCTTTGCGTAATGCCGCTGCAGCGATTGGCGACGCTTCAGCTTGAAGCCGGCCTTCGCCGAGTGGTCCTTCACCATCTGGATGGTCGGCAGGGCGCCGCCGGGGAAGATTTCGGTCTGCATGAAGTCGCCGAACTCGACGATCTTCATCGTTAGCGGCAGGCCGGACTCGATGATTTCCTTCTCCGAGAGTTTCGTGATCGTGTGCAGCAGCATCGTGCCATCGCCCGGCAACAGCTCATAAGCCCTCTCAAAGAAAGCGTCGTAGCGGTCGTAGCCGACATGCTCGAACGGGCCGATCGCCACGATCCGGTCCACCGGCTCGTGAAACCCCTCCCAGCCCTCGAGCAGCACCCGCTTAGAACGCGGGCTATCCGACTCCGCGAGTAGCTGCTCGACGTAGGCAACCTGGTTCTTGGACAGCGTCAAGCCGATGACGTTGACGTCGCATTTCTCGAGGGCTCGCAACATGGCGGAGCCCCAGCCGCAGCCGATGTCGAGCAGTGTCATGCCTGGCTGCAGCCCCAGCTTGCTGAGCGAGAGGTCGATCTTGGCGATCTGCGCCTCTTCCAGGGTCATGTCCTCGCCCAGGAAGTAGGCGCAAGTGTAAGTTTGGGTGGGGTCGAGGAACAGGCGGAAGAAGTCGTCAGATAGGTCGTAGTGCGCCTGCACATCCGCGAAATGCGGCGTCAGCCCGTCAGCCATGTTCGTGTTGCCTTTCCCTGGACCCCGCCGGCGTGTTGTGCCAGGTAGGCCGTCGGGTGGTCCAGTCGCTATGCGGCTTGAGGTTGGTGGGTCGTGGTCCACTCTAGGGCGAATTCGGTTGGGGTGAGTTCGCCGTCTGGAACCGCAAAACACACCACCAATTACGGGTCAACACCTAGGTTGGGCAGTATGACCTACGCCGCAATCCCGCCATCACGGGTGAAACTCGCCATCAGGAGCGAAACCAATGAATCTTGGTGACTTAACGAACTTGGTGGAAAAGCCGTTCGCGGCGATGTCCAACATCGTCAACACTCCCAAC
>JBEKNM010000636.1:0-2806 GCA_049522835.1 Mycobacterium sp. | reverse complement strand
CGCGGCGGTGAAGATCAGTTGGGTGCCGGGCTTGATCTCGTAATCAGGAATGCGCCGGTGGAATTCACGCAACGCCACCCGTAGCTCCATGCGAGCCAGGTGGGATCCCAGGCAGCGGTGCGGACCTCCGCCGAACGCGCGGTGCCGGTTGGGGTTGCGGTTGAAGTCCACCCGCTCCGGATCGGGGAACTCGGCCGGGTCGGTGTTGGCCGCGCCGAGTAACGGGCTGACCCGTTCGCCCTTGCTGATGGGGCATCCGCCCACCTCGACGTCTTGCATGGCGACCCGAGCGACGCCGGGTACCGGCGTCTCCCAGCGCAACAACTCCTCAATCGCATGCGGCAGGATGTCGGGCTCCTCGACGAGCTGATGACGGTGCCCGGGGTGTCGTGCCAGGTACACGAAGAAGCAGTCGAGCGAGTCGGTGACGGTGTCCAGCCCCGCGATCAGGAATAGGAAGCAAATGTCGAGCAGCTCCTCGCGTGATAGCGCCCCACCCTCCCCTTTAAAGCTGGCCGCGATCAGCGCGGACAGCACGTCGTCGCGTGGGCTGGCGATGTGGTCGTCGATGGCGCGATCGAAGTAGTCGTAAATCTGTTGCGCGACGGGCGCCGAAGCTTCGTGCCGGCCGTCGTAGCCGACAGCACCCTCCGGGCGGATCACGCCGTCTTTCCACTCCAGAAATTTGTCGAGGTCTTCCAGCGGCAGGCCGAGCAATTGCAGGAAGACGGTGCATGGAAGTGGTACCGCAAACTCTTCGTGAAAGTCGCATTCGCCTCGATCGGCAAACCGGTCGATCATCTGGTTCACCAGCTCGGTGACGCCCGGTTCGCGTCGGGCCATCTCCCGCGGAGTGAACAGCGGATCCAGGATGCGGCGGTACTTCGCGTGCTCAGGAGGATCGACTTGCAACGGAATGAGGGGTCGGATGTTGCCCAGATCGACCGCATCCATATTCGACGAAAACAGCTCAGTGTGTTTGAGTGCCATCTCGATGTCGGCCAGGCGGCTGAGAACCACTGCCGACGGCGAGCGGAACACCGGGCTCGATTCGCGCAACGCCTTGTACATCGGCTGCGGCTCCGCGACACCCGTTGCGGCCTGGTCGATAAACCCTTCGGTTTCCGTCATTCGGTCAGCCTGACACCAAACGTCCTTATTGGGCAATGGTCAGTACCGGCACACGGGAGACATCATGCCGCTGGCCTGGAGATTGTGCGACGAGTACTGTGTTCGTCGCGGACGAGTTGGCTGGGCGGCCGCGGCTCGTGCCGGACTTCTGTTAGTTCCAGAGGACCGGCGCCGGGTCGAGGAAAGTCCGGACTTCACAGAGCAGGGTGATTGCTAACAGCAATCCGAGGTGACTCGCGGGAAAGTGCCACAGAAAACAGACCGCCACCCTCGTGGTGGTAAGGGTGAAACGGTGCGGTAAGAGCGCACCAGCATTCCGGGTGACCGGAGTGGCTAGGCAAACCCCACCCGAAGCAAGGCCAAGAAGGCCGCACCCACGGTGCGGTCGCGCAGGCGTTCGAGGGCCGCTCGCCCGAGCCTGCGGGTAGGCCGCTCGAGGCACCCGGCAACGGTGTGTCCAGATGGATGGTCGCCGCCGCGCCGCCGCTGGCTATGCCGCGGCGGCGCGGAACAGAATCCGGCTTACAGGCCAACTCGCCCGCCTTGCCCAGGGGCGAGCAGACGCAGAATCGCACGCGCCGGCCCGGCGTGATGCGATTCTGCGTCTGCTCGCCACGAGGAGCCGGCTCAGTGTGTTTTGCGCACCGACTTGTCGAGTTCACGCAGCGCGTCATCGAGTTGCTCACGGCAAGCCGCGGCCAAGTCGATCTCCCGCTGATAGAGCAGACCGTAGGTGAACGTGTCCTCGCCGGCGGTCTGCGCGGCTTCGGCCTGCTGACTCAGATGTTCCCGGCTGACCACGCTGTCTTGGTGCTCTCCGAGCAGCGTCTGGATGCCCTTGGCTTGCTTAGCTACCTCGTTCTCCCCGGTGGCTGCCGCGGTGTAGCGAAGTCGCTTGGCGCGCTTGCGGATGCTGTGCAGTGCCTCGTCGAGATCGCGCCCGGCCTCGTCCTCTTGGTTGTCTTGCCCCAAGTCGTCAGCGGCCTTCGCGGCCTTGCGGACTTTTTTGTAGGCGGCATCAATGGTGACCGGCGCCGCTTCCTCACCCAACGAGGCGTCAGGGACTTCGGCCACCGTCGAGTCGAGGGCATCGAGCAGACGGAAGTATCGCTGCGACCGCATTGCCAGCTGCGCCCGCCGCAGCCCGGTCTGATAGCGGCTCCGGGCGCCCTCGACCAGGCGCTGCCGTACGGGTCCGCGCACCAGCTCCGATGCCAAGTGGTCCAGTTGATGCTCGTAACGCTCGGCAAGCACCTCGGCATCGCGCGCCACGCCCAAGACGCCGGCAAGCTCCCGCAGTTCGTTGAGGACGCACGCGTCGTCGGACAATCCGAACGAATCCTGGGAGACCCGCAGCAGGCTGCGGATCTTGCGGATGGTTACCCGCATCTGGTGGACAGCGTCGTACGCATCGGCGCGTACGGCCCGATCCCATACCAAAAGCTCGTCGACATGCTGGGCCACCGCACGGTGTACCGGGTCCTGGTTGGGCGGCGTGCCATTGGACCGCACCGTCGCGCCGAGCACCCGTGCCAGCTTGGAACCGTGCCCGGCGGGTGCGGCACCGGCATCGAGCAGCCGATTGCTCAACCGGCTCAATAGCTCGGTGTCCGCGGTCTCATTCGGTGCCCCGTTCTTTGCCTCGCTCTTTGCCCCGCCTTTCTCGATGAGCTCC
>JBEKNM010000635.1:0-2808 GCA_049522835.1 Mycobacterium sp. | reverse complement strand
ACTAATTGCGGCTCACTCGAGCCGATTTCGGAGCCAATTACCGCCCCAACTTCGACCGACCCGTCCGAATCCACCAACACCACCCGACCCGGATGCTCGGCCTGCGCCGAGCGCACCAGCCCCCAGACCGCCGCACCCGCCAGATCAGAAACGGCCTCACCGGCCAACCCGAGCGCCCCACAGGTCAGCACCACCAGCACCCCAGCCGCCGCCTCACCCGCCAACCACGACTGCAGCATCCCCAACGCCTCATGAGTGGCGGCATACACCGATCCCACATCCCCAGCCCCGGGACCCAACTCCCACACCACCACACCATCACCGGCTGCAGCTTCGGGCTCCACCGTGACCGGCGACCACACCACCTCCAACAACCCACCACCGGCACGAGGAGCTGACGCGGCCCTGGACAACTGCCCTGCGGATACCGGACGAACCACCAACTCCCGCACCGACAACACCGGCAACCCCACCGCATCGGCCAATTCGATCGACACCGCCGCCACGCCCACTGGCGCTATCCGGACCCGCGCTCGCGACGCCCCCGCCGCATGCAAGCACACGCCCTGCCAGGAAAACGGCAGCATCGTCTGGGCCTGGTCGACAGCTACTCCCATGGCATGCAAGGCCGCGTCTAACAGCACCGGATGAATCCCAAAGGCGCCCAATGCCACACCAGCGTCGCCGGGGATAGCAACTTCGGCGAAGATTTCATTTCCCAGCCGCCACATCGCGTGCAGACCCTGAAATGCCGGACCGTACTCGTATCCCCGCCCGGCCAACTGCTCATATGCACCGACCACATCCATCGCCACCGCCCCCGCCCCCGCCGGTGGCCATACCGTTAAATCCGCGGTCGGCTTCACCGACCCCACGTCCAACAAGCCCTCGGCGTGCAACACCCATCCCGAACCCGACCGAACCCCAGACGAATACACCGAAAGCGCACGGCGACCCGACTCGCCGGCCGCACCCACCACCACCTGAATCTGAACCTCACCGGCAGCCGGCAACAGCAACGGCGCCGACAGCGTCAGCTCCTGCACCACCCCGCAACCGACCTCATCACCTGCGCGGAGAGCAAATTCCACAAACCCGGCCCCGGGAAACAACACCATCCCGGCCACCGCGTGATCGGCCAACCACGGCTGGGCGGCTATCGATAACCGGCCTGTCAACACCACCCCGCCCGAATCAGGCCGCTCCACCACCGCACCCAGCAGGCCATGATCAGCCCCCACCAGTCCCAAGCCGGTCACGTCCCGTGCGGCCGATTCGGCCGCAAGCCAAAACCGCCGCCGCTGAAAGGCATACGTCGGCAACTCGACCCGAGACCCACCCGCAAACGCCGCCCGCCAATCGACCCGCACGCCCGCTACATGCGCCTGACCCACCGACAGCCAAAATCTTTCCAGCCCACCGTCATCGCGGCCCAGCGACGGGATAGCGATCGCGTCAAGGGCATTCCGATCGGCCAAGGTTGCCCAGGTTGCCCAGGTTTCTTCGATCCCAGTGGTTAAGACCGGATGCGGACTGGATTCGATGAACACCTGATAGCCGGCATCGCACGCGCTGCGTACCGCCCGCTCGAACTGCACGGTCTGCCGGATGCTCTGAAACCAGTACTCGGCGTTCAATCCGGCGGTGTCCAGGGCCTCACCCGTGACCGTTGAGAAGAAGGTCAGCGAAGAAGATTGGGGCTCGATGGCGGTCAGTGCATCGGTAAGGGGCTCACGGATTGCGTCGACCTGTGCAGAGTGGGAGGCATAGTCGACGTCGATCCTGCGGGCACGCACGTCGACGGCCGCACAACGTCGCATCAGTCCCTCTAGGGCGTCCACGTCACCGGAGATCGCGACCGCTGAAACGCCGTTGACTGCAGCGATATTCAGTCGATCTGCCCAGGTGGCCACCAGCTCTTGAGCTTGCGCCAACCCGCACGCCACCGACACCATGCCGCCCGCGCCCGACAACTGCACCAACAGCCGGCTGCGCAGTGCCACTACCCGGGCAGCATCCTCCAGCGACAGCGCGCCCGCCACGTATGCGGCTGCGATCTCACCTTGCGAATGCCCGATCACCGCGTCGGGCACCACGCCAACAGAGCGCCACAGCTGGGCCAGCGACACCATGATCGCCCACAGCGCCGGCTGCACCACATCCACCCGATCCAGCCCCGGGGCACCCGGCGCTCCGCGGATGACATCGATCAACGACCACTCCATGTGCTCGGCGAGTGCCTTGTCGCATCGGTGCATGTGTTCGGCGAATACGGTTGAGGTATCAAGCAACTGGGCACCCATACCGGCCCACTGCGAGCCCTGGCCGGGGAATACGAACACCGTTTTGCCCACCGACTGGGCACGCCCCACCACTACGTTCGCGCCCGGCTCGCCGGCAGCTAATCCCGCCAGACCTGCCATCAAGTGCTCGCGATCTGCGCCCACGACGACCGCTCGATGGTCCAACGTCGACCGCGTCGAAACCAACGACCACCCCACGTCGACCGCGCTCAAAGCGTCGTCAGCTCCAACCCACGCCAACAACCGTCGCGCTTGCGCCGCCAGCGCTTCGGCTGAACGAGCAGACAACACCCATGCGGCTGCCAGGTCACTGTCGTCACGTTCTGCCGCAACAGTTTCCAGATCGACCGGAGGCTCTTCGACAATCACGTGTGCATTCGTTCCGCTGATGCCGAACGACGAAACTCCCGCCCGCCGCGGCCGGTTCTGCACCGGCCATGGCCGCGACCGGGCCAAAAGCGACACCGCTCCCGCCGACCAATCCACATGCGGCGTAGGCATGTCC
>JBEKNM010000634.1:0-2812 GCA_049522835.1 Mycobacterium sp. | reverse complement strand
GCCCTATTGGCCGCCGCCGGCACCGGGTTATCCGGGCCACCCCGGCCGGCCGGGCCAGGCCTATCCTCCCTATCCTGCGTACCCGCCCTACCCGCCGCCTGGTCAATCCACACCGGATGCCGACAAGTCCCCTGACGAACGGGACGAGGATGTCAGTCGGCCCAACCCGCCGGCCCACGGCTGACGAACGGAGGATTCGATGGCGCTGCCGGATTCCCGCATCGCGACGCCCCGCGTCCGCACGTTCGACCAGCCACGTGCCGAGGCCGCGATCCGCGAGTTGCTGCATGCGATCGGCGAAGACCCGGAGCGAGATGGTTTGCGGGACACTCCCGCGCGTGTCGCTCGCGCGTACCGCGAGATGTTCTCCGGGCTTTACACCGATCCCGACTCAGTGCTGAACACCATGTTCGACGAAGAACACAACGAGCTGGTGATCGTCAAGGAAATTCCGATGTACTCCACCTGCGAGCATCATCTGGTGTCGTTTCATGGTGTGGCCCATGTCGGTTACATCCCGGGCAAGCACGGCCGGGTGACCGGCCTGTCGAAGATCGCCCGGCTGGTAGACCTTTACGCCAAGCGCCCCCAGGTGCAAGAGCGGCTCACCAGCCAGATCGCCGACGCCCTGGTGAACAAACTCGATCCGGGTGGGGTGATCGTCGTCGTCGAGGCCGAGCACCTGTGTATGGCGATGCGCGGGGTCCGCAAGCCGGGCGCCGTCACCACGACGTCGGCGGTGCGTGGCCAGTTCAAAATCGATGCCGCTTCTCGAGCCGAAGCGCTGGATCTCATCCTGCGTAAGTGAGTCGGCGCGCCTGTGCAGGTTATGGGGGTTCTGAACGTCACTGACGACTCGTTCTCAGATGGCGGACGTTATCTGGATGCAGACGGCGCCGTGGCGCACGGTCTGGCGATGGCGGCCGAAGGCGCGGGGATCGTCGATGTCGGGGGTGAGTCGACCCGGCCCGGTGCCACTCGGGTCGATCCTCGGGTTGAACTGTCTCGTGTGATTCCAGTCGTCAAAGAACTTGCAGCACAGGGTATTACGGTCAGCATCGACACCATGCACGCGGATGTCGCACGGGCGGCGCTACAGAGCGGCGCGCGGATCGTCAACGACGTTTCCGGCGGACGAGCCGATCCGGCGATGGCGCACCTGTTGGCTGAAGCCGGCGTGCCATGGGTGCTGATGCACTGGCGCTCGGTGTCGGCCGAGTGCCCGCATGAGGCGCCGCTCTACCGCGATGTGGTGGCCGAAGTACGCGCCGAGCTGCTCGCCAGCGTTGACGACGCGGTGGACGCGGGTGTCGACCCTGCAAAGCTGGTGATCGACCCCGGACTTGGCTTCGCCAAGACGGGACAACATAACTGGGCTCTGCTGCAAGCATTGCCCGAGTTGGTGGCCACCGGGATCCCGGTACTGCTGGGCGCCTCCCGTAAATGGTTCCTCGGAACGTTGTTGGCGGGGCCCGATGGGTCGCCGCGACCGCCCGACGGGCGTGAGACGGCGACCGCGGTGATCTCCGCGCTGGCCGCCCTTTATGGGGCTTGGGGTGTGCGGGTGCATGACGTGCGGGCCACGGTCGATGCCCTGAAGGTCGTCGGCGCTTGGAAACAGACCGAGACGCACACAGAAATGACTGGCAGCGATGGCTGACCGAATCGAATTGCGCGGCTTGACAGTTCATGGCCGACACGGAGTGCTCGACCACGAGCGCGTCAACGGGCAGGACTTCGTGGTGGATATCACCGTGTGGATCGACCTGGCCGACGCCGCCGCCAGCGACGAGCTGGCAGACACCTACGACTACGCCGCATTGGCCCAGCTGGCCGCCGATATCGTCGCCGGACCGCCACGCAAGCTGATCGAAACCGTTGGCGCCCAGATAGCCGACCAGGTGATGGACGACCCACGCGTGCATGCCGTCGAGGTGGTGGTGCACAAACCGCAGGCTCCGATCCCGCAGCAGTTCGCTGATGTCGCGGTGGTGGTGCGGCGGTCGCGGCGCGGCGGCCGCGGTTCGGTGATCCCTGCAGGCAGGGCGCTATGACGCGCGACGACGACGATGATGCCGGCTTGGATAGTTGTCGAGCCGGGATCGAGGAGTGGCGCCCATGAGCCGGGTCGTACTGTCCATCGGCTCCAACCTGGGTGACCGGCTGGCACGGCTGCAGTCGGTCGTGGACGGGCTGGGCGAGACGGTGCGAGCGGTTTCTCCGGTCTATGAGACTGACCCCTGGGGTCGCCTGGAGCAGGCACCGTTCCTCAACGCGGTGCTGATAGCCGACGACCCGGAATGCGACGGGCAGGCCTGGTTACGCCGGGCCCAGGAGTTCGAGCAGGCTGCGGGCCGGATCCGCGGTGAGCGCTGGGGACCGCGCACCCTCGACGTCGACCTGATCGCCTGCTACTGGACCGGGCCGGCCGGTGCAAACGAGGTGATCGCCCGGGAAGACAACCTGACGCTGCCGCACCCACTGGCCCATCTGCGGGCCTTCGTGATGATCCCGTGGCTGGCCGTCGACCCAGATGCTGAGCTGACGGTACCGGGCGGGCCCCGGCGCGTCGATCAGTTGCTGGCTGAAGTGGAGCCGGCCGACCGAGACAGCGTGCGGTTGTACGGGCGGACGCTGGAAAGCTGATGGGACCGACCCGTAAACGTGACCTGACGGCCGCAGTGGTCGGCGCTGCGGTGATGGGTTATCTGCTGGTTGTCGTCCTGTACCGATGGTTTCCTCCCATCACGGTGTGGACCGGCCTATCGCTGCTGGCGGTCGCTATCGCTGAGGCGCTGTGGGCGCGCTATGT
>JBEKNM010000633.1:0-2818 GCA_049522835.1 Mycobacterium sp. | reverse complement strand
CGCTACAGTGGCGGAATGCGTGTGTCGGACCTGGGGCCGGGCCGCCTCATGGTTGCCGGTGCGTTTTCTGATCTGGCCGTCCACCATCACCCCGCGGTTCAGGTAACAATCGGCGGCGCGGGTCCTTTGACGCTTACCCGGGCCAACGATGCTCACGACGAATGCCGGCTGGTTGTGGTCGGCAGCGGAGCGCGCCATGCGGTGCGGTCGAATTCGAAGTCCGCGGCTTTTACGCTGTACTTCGGGCTACAGACAGGGCTATGAGCCGGTCTCAGTCGCGCCTTATTTCGCGGGTATCAAACCTGCTGGTCACGAAGAATCGCCCAGTCCCCATCACGCTGCGTTCAGACAATGTTGATGTCGGCAACGTTACCGCCCTCCGCGAGATCGGAGCTCGGCAACCGGAGCTAGTTCGGAAATCACAACGAATAAGGAGTTACGATGCGTTTGCCGTTGCTTCTGCCGACAGATTTGACTGCCGAGCAGCGTCCTATGTACGACTCGTTCGAGAAGATGGTGCAGGCGAAGGAGTACTCGGGATTTGAGGTGCGTAATCCGGAAGGTGCGTACATCGGCCCGTGGGGGGTGTTCCTGCAATTCCCGGAGCTTTCGAAGCCGCTGATTGATTTCATCAACCTGGCGCAGAAGCTGCCGGGTCTGAGTGAGCGGGCGCGTCAGGTTGTGATCCTGGCGATCGGTGGGCAGTTCAACGTCGCGTACGAGCTTTATGCCCACGATCCGCTGGCGTTGAGCGCCGGGCTGCGTGTGGACCAGATCGGGGCGCTGAGCGCGGGTGCCCGCCCGGCCGACCTGAGCGAAGACGAACTGCTGGCCTTCGATGTCACGAAGGCGCTGGTCGGCGGTGCCGGCCCGGTTCCCGGTCCGCTGTACGACGCGGCGGTCGCGAAGCTCGGCCAGGAGGGTTTCGACGCGATCATCTTCATCACCATCCACTACCTCGCCCTCGGCGTCATGCTCAACGCCTACGACGTCCCGGTCGGGCGCCCGGTCTCGCAGCTGTATAAGGAGTACTCATGAACACTCCCGATCACTCCGCACTGGAGAAGCTCCTCGACAGCTCCGAGGACTTCGGCACTTTCGGCCGCTACGAGGAGACGCCGGTGGCCGAGATGTCGCCGGAGATGCGCGAGGCGTTCGACTTCACCAAAAATCTGCGTGGCCTGGTTCCCGGCCCACACAAGATCTGGGTGGCGAACCCGAAGCTGTCGAAGACGATCGTGCCCACCGGTGCCTACTTCCAGACGGCCTCGACGCTATCGAAGGCCGAGATCGAGATCGCGACCTGCGTGATCTGCGGGCAATGGGGCGCGGCGTACAGCAGCTTCGAGCACGAGAAGATCGGCGTGCACTTGGGTCACCTCGAACCGGCGAAGTGCGCGGCGCTGGTCGCAGGCCTGCCGACCTCGTTCGACGACCCCCGCGAGCAGATCGTGTACGAGCTTTCCTCGGCGCTGGCCGAGGCGCGCGTGGTGCCGCAATACCTCTACCGGCGGGCGCAGGAGCTGCTCGGAGACGCCGGCATCGTAGACGTCACGGTCCTGATGGGCTGGTTCACCATGGTCTCGCTCACGCTCATGGCCTTCGACGTGCCTTCCAACGCCGTCGGACTCAAGCAGTAGCCCGTCTGGCATCTTGAGGAATGTGAGGAGGCAATCATGGCGCTTGCGCCGCTGCCCGAAGTGACTGTGACCCCGGTCACCCATTTGCCCGAGAAGTACTTCCTGGAGAACCTCGTCGTCCGCGCCGATGGCTCGGTGCTGATCACGGCTCTGCTTTCGAAGGAGTTAATCAATCCGCGACGATCACCGATTAGGCACGCCGAACATCACGGACACCCAATGGCATGTACCGAAAACTTGAGCTGAAGGTAGAAATTTGGGCGTCAAGTTGTAGCCGACCGCCGGATCGTTGGAGCGATGCTCACGAATCAGTTTGACCTCCATTGCGCGCACTTCGGCGTCAGTGGCGGCACACCGCTATCGGTGCTGGCTGAGCCGGGAATCCCCGCCCTTTAGTGCGGGAAGGACGTCAATGGCGTCGGATAATTACTGCACGTCGGTTGTGCAGGCGTGTGCTGATGCTGAGACCGCGATCGCCCGCGCCCGGTCGCTGTTCGGGTCGTCGGGCAGCATCGACGTGCCCCCTGTGGCCGATGTGGCGGCCGCCGCGCTGAATACAGATCCAGGACACGGCTTTGTGAAGGCAGTTAGGACCAAGCGCCGAGCAGGAAGGCCGATGAGGCGTGGTGCGCGGTCCAACCTGGCTCACCCAACTTCTCGCCGCTCTTACTCAGCCGCTTACGCAACCCTAGGTGGCGCGCCCACAGCGATCGGAGCCCGCAGCACAACGAGGTCCCAGGCGAATGTTATTGCCGCAGAGGCAATTCTCGGCACGTATGACACCGGCCCGCTAACCGGAGAGCAGAGTTCGTGCGGGGCATCGGGAAAAGTGCGGCTGACCTGCGCCAGGTTGGTACCGGCGCTGGCGGCGCGGAGGTATGCATCCCAGAAGTCGCCCGTGGTCTGCGGGTCTAGATTTGTCATGATGGTCTCCTCGGCTGTGATGGTGCATGTCACAGATCCTCATTGACCTCCAATACATTTCACGACGAGCGGGTGAAGCCGGTTCGGCCAATGTGACGAGTCACTCACAGCTGGTGAGTCGCTGAGGAGTCAACTAGATTACGCAGCAGTTGGGTGGCATCCCTCCGCAGCGCCCCCAACAATGGCAGTACGTAGATGCCGGCAGCCGCTGCGTCCTGCTGTCGCAAGGTGAAGACAGCTATAAGGCGGACCAG
>JBEKNM010000632.1:0-2825 GCA_049522835.1 Mycobacterium sp. | reverse complement strand
CCTTTCCTTTGCCGCGCCGGTCTTCAAGGTTATCCCCATGGGTATAGACGCAACGACTTCTCCCTCCTCGGCCGAAAAGAGCCGGGCCCAGCGGTGGTCAATCGGCCTCGCCAGCGCGGGCGGCCGCGGGTCAGCCCCTTCCGGCGACGACAAACCCGGTGGCGCTGATGATGGGAGCCACCGCCGGGCCGGCTCGGCCGGCTGCGCTGACCTGAGGCGCGCGCGGCGTCACCCCTGAATGAGCTCTGACCACGCTCTAAGCTGGCCCAGTGACTGGCGGGGTGACTGACTGGGTGCCCGACGTATTGCCCGGCTATTGGCAGTGCTCGATCTCGCTCGGGCCCGACCCGGAGGGCGAGGGCGACATCGTCGCCACCCTGATACGACGAGGTGAGGCCGCACCTGCCGATCACGCGGTCCTGGCGATACACGGCTACACCGACTACTTCTTCCATACCGGGCTGGCCGATCACTTCGCCAACCGTGGCTTTGCCTTCTATGCGCTGGACCTGCAGAAGTGCGGCCGGTCGCGGCGCGACGGCCAGACCCCGCACTTCATCACTGACCTTGCCCACTACGACGCCGAGCTCGAACGCGCGCTTGCGGTCATCACCGAGCGGACCCAGTCACCGGCGATCCTGGTGTACGGCCACTCCGCCGGGGGGCTGATCGTGTCGTTATGGCTGGACAGGTTGCGTCGACGGGGCGCGACGGCAAGCGCCGGCGTGGGCGGGCTGGTGCTCAACAGCCCGTTCCTGGACCTGCACGGTCCGGCGGTGCTGCGCCTGGGCGTGACCTCGGCCACGATCGCTGCCCTGTCGCGAGTGCGTACCAAAGGGGTGGCCAGGGGAACGAGTAAAGGTGGTTACGGCTCCAGCCTGCACCGTGACTACGACGGGGAATTCGACTACAACCTGCAGTGGAAACCGTTGGGCGGCTTCCCAATCACCTTCGGGTGGCTGCACGCCGTACGCCGTGGCCAGGTACGATTGCATCGCGGGCTCGACGTCGGAGTGCCCAATCTGATCCTGCGGTCGGATCACACCGTGCGCGAAAGCGGCGGCCCGACGGCCATCCAATGCGGTGACGCGGTTCTCGACGTCACCCAGATCGCCAGGTGGGCCGGCTGTATCGGGAACCGCTCCACCATCGTTCCGGTGGCCGACGCCAAACACGATGTCTTCTTGTCGCTGCCCCAGCCGCGCCAGCTGGCCTATCACCGGCTGGACCTCTGGCTGGATAGCTACCTCAGCACCGACAACACCGACGCCTCGGCATCGTCGGGGAAAGGGTGACGGCCCAAAAAATATGGAGACCTACGACCTCGCGATCATCGGAGCTGGTTCGGGCAACACGATTCTCGACCATCGCTACGCGGGAAAGCGAACGGCGATCTGCGAGCAGGGCACGTTCGGTGGCACCTGCCTGAATGTCGGATGCATCCCGACCAAGATGTTCGTCTATGCCGCCGAGGTTGCCAACACGATACGGGGCGCCGCGCGCTACGGCGTCGATGCACACGTCGACCGGGTGCGCTGGGACGACATCGTGTCGCGCATCTTCGGCAGGATCGATCCAATCGGGCTCAGCGGTGAGGACCACCGGCGCTCGACGCCCAACATCGACGTGTACCACGAGCACACCCGGTTCGGGCGAGTTCAGGCCGACGGGCGTTACCTGCTGCGCACTGACGCCGGTGAAGACTTCGCCGCCGATAAGGTGGTGGTCGCGGCAGGGTCGCGGCCAGTGATTCCGCGGGCGATACTTGCATCCGGCGTCCAGTATCAGACGAGCGACACCGTCATGCGGATCTCCGAGTTGCCCGAGCATCTGGTGATCGTCGGAAGTGGCTTTGTGGCAGCCGAATTCGCGCACATCTTCTCCGCGCTGGGCGTCCGGATCAGCATAGTGATCCGGGGCCATACCTTGCTCCGGCACTACGACGACACCATCTGCCAACGGTTCACCCGCATCGCGTCAAGGAAGTGGGAGCTGCGCACCCAACGCAACGTGGTGGGCGCCTCCAATCGCGGCTCCGGCGTCGCGCTGGAGCTCGATGACGGATCCAAGCTCAACGCAGACATGCTGCTGGTGGCTACCGGTCGGGTGTCCAACGCTGATCAGCTGGACGCCGAACAGGCAGGTGTCCGTGTCGAGGATGGCCGCGTGGTAGTCGACAAATACCAACGGACTTCGGCGCGTGACGTTTTCGCCCTCGGCGACGTCTCGTCGCCGTATCAGCTCAAGCACGTCGCCAACCACGAAGCCCGCGTCGTGAAGCACAACATACTGTGCGATTGGGACGACACCGGCTCGATGGCCGTCACCGACCACCGCTACGTACCGTCGGCGGTGTTCACCGATCCCCAGCTGGCCACTGTTGGATTGACCGAAAACCAGGCTATTGCACAAGGATTCGATATCTCGGTCGCGATACAGAACTACAGCGACGTCGCCTACGGATGGGCGCTGGAAGACACCACCGGCATCGTCAAGCTCATCGCCGAGCGCGATAGTGGACGCCTGCTGGGCGCGCACATCATGGGCTATCAGGCATCGTCGATCATCCAGCCGCTGATCCAGGCGATGAGCTTCGGACTGACCGCCCCGGAGATGGCGCGCGGCCAGTACTGGATTCATCCAGCGCTGCCCGAGGTCGTCGAAAACGCGCTACTGAGCCTGCACTGACGTCATAGTCGACGCGGCCGGACATCGCGCTCGCGGTCCTGGCACTGCGGGCATAGGCCGTGCAGCGTCAGGCCGGCACGCTCCGAGAGCGCAAACGAACTGCCCGCCATCGCCTGCTCGAGCGCGGAGGTCAACTG